>JAOQAL010000184.1 GCA_025963615.1 Chitinophagaceae bacterium
CATGGAACAAAAAAATATCCCAAAACAAAATTGGATGAGGAACTGGATTTCATCGGGGCCACTGTAAATACCTATGCATCGAAAGAATCCGGAGGTTTATCGGCTCAATTCGCCGCGAAAGATAAAAATGAAGTGCTGGATATTATAAAAGAATTAATCACCGAACCTGTTTTTGATACCGCCGAATTTAATAAGGAGAAAAAAAGAACCCTGGTAACCCTGGAACAGGCGAAGGAAAGACCGCGGGCAGTGATCGGTTCCTACTTTGATAAATTTCTATATCATGATCATGTGTATGGAAACATTGTTTCGGGAACCGTGTCAACCGTAGCTGCCCTGAAAGCAGAGGATACCAAAAAATTCTACAGGGAAAATTATATCCCCAACGGTTCAGCCATTGCGATTGTCGGAGATTTTATGGCCGGGGAAATGAAACCCTTGATCAGTAAATTGTTTTCTGGCTGGGCGCCCGGCAAACAACAGCGCGCTAACGTTGCCGCTAAACCGATTGCTAAACCAGAAGGCAACCGGGTTTTATTGATTAACAAGGACGATGCGAAAGAAACTACTTTTTACATTGGTGGTCCCGGCATCGCCCGGAATAATCCCGATTACGTAGCCATTGATGTGATCAATACGGCGTTTGGCGCCCGGTTTACTTCCTGGCTGAATGATGCGTTGCGGGTCAATTCAGGTCTTACTTATGGCGCTGGCAGCGGGTTTTATGCATTAAAAAATGGCGGATCATTCCGCATATCCACATTCACAGCGAAAGAGACGACGGAACCTGCCATCGATCTGGCTTTGCATGTATTGGACAGCCTGCACCAGTATGGTTTTGATGAAAAAACCCTGAACTCTGCCAAGAATTATGTCAAAGGACAATCTCCGCCAAAATTTGAAACCAGTGGACAGTTAGCGGGATTACTGACTCAAATGTTCTGGTATGATTTTAATGAATCGTTCATCAATAATTTTCAGAAAAATGTAGATGGGATTACGGTTGATAAAGCGAAAGAAATGGTGGCTAAATATTTCCCAAAGGACAAACTGCAATTTGTACTGGTAGGCAAGGCCTCGGAAATAAAAAAGATAGCGCAGAAATATGGCCCCGTCACGGAAGTACAGATTAAAGAGGAACCAAAAAAAACTTTTTAATACACGCAATCATGAAACTTCATTTCTGGGCAATAGGAAAAAACAATGAACCGTATGTGAAAGAAGGCGTTGAAGATTTCACCAAACGGATCTCAAAATATTACCCGGTGGAATGGAGTATTATCCCGGTTCCTAAAAATGCAGGAATGATGAGCGAAATGGACTTAAAAAAGAAGGAAGGAGAAATTATCATTGACTGGCTGAATAAAGATGATTACCTCATTGCCCTGGACGAACGCGGAAAAGAGCTGACTTCTGAAACGCTGGCCGATTTTATCATAAAGCGTTCCAATCAAAGCGTAAGAAATCTTATCTTCCTGATTGGTGGTGCTTTTGGCCTGGACGCAGTGGTGTTGGAAAGGGCCAATTACAGGTGGAGTTTATCACAACTCACGTTTCCCCATCAACTGGTGCGGTTGATTTTAGCGGAGCAGGTATACCGCGCCTGCACGATTATTAAAAATGAAAAATATCATCATCGCTAAGAGACGCTAATAACACTAATTAATTTAATTAAACACAAGTATGGATTTATCAATAACGCTCATCATCATCATCATCACCTGCATTATTTCTATCAGTGCCTTCAGCAATCACAAGATAATGAACGACCTGATCTTTTATCCTCCGGCCATCAGCCAGCAAAATCAATGGTATCTTTTTTTTAGTTGCGGCCTGATCCATGCCGACTGGGCCCACTTGTTCTTTAACATGTACGTGTTATATGCATTTGGATCGGGGCAACATAAGCAGGGCGTGGAATTTATATTTAAAGAAGTGTTTGCGGAAAAAGGTGCGATCCTATACCTCGTCATGTATATCGCTGCCCTGGCAGTATGCCTGATCCCCACGTATTCTAAAAATAAAAACAACCAACAATACCGTAGTCTCGGCGCTTCGGGAGCCGTTTCGGCCGTCGTATTTGCCTATATGATGTTTAATCCCATGCAGGGAATGGGATTGCTGTTTCTGCCTATATATATTCCAGGCTTCCTGTTCGGCATCATTTACCTCGTTATCTCCTCCTGGCTTTCAAGAAAAGGCGGCAGCAACATCAATCACTCGGCACATATCTGGGGAGCGCTATTCGGCATCGTATTCGTTATTTTCGTCTGCCAGTTTTTTTCCAGTTTCCCGGTGCTTCAAAACTTTATACAACAGATAAAAAATACAGACCCTTCTAAAATAATTACGTTTGGCTGAATACCACTTCCAGGATCCTTTTTGTTTTATCCGTGATCTTAAACCGGTCATCCACCCGGTGGCCGATGACCCAGATTATTTTTTGATCCATTTCGAGCACCCATATTTTTTCCTTATCGGTCCTGGAAAGCTTTTGGTCAATAAAGAAACGGGATAATTTCTTTTTTCCCGGCCCGCCGGAAGGCTTGTTTTTCATACCTAACGGGTAAAAGTAGTCGCCGGTTTTCCATTTACGGAGAATGATCGGGAATTTTATTTTGCCGGAGTCGAGCATGGCGTACTGAGGACTGCGCCGATAGCTATCGGGTACGGAAGAGTGTGCCGTTAGCTGGTCAAACTGTAATCGCCCAGCTGCAAACTCAACCAACTTAACAGGCTCTTCCAGTAGAATAGTAGTCGCTTCAGCAGCCACCACCGGTGCAATGATAAGCCAGTTACGGTTTTTAATCACGCGGTGCGAGGCGGAAGCCACATATTTCCCGGTGTCGCTGTCCAGCAAATCAATGACTTCATGGACCTGTGCTGCATGAAAGCCAAAGTCTTTTATGATTTCAAATACAATGCTATGAAGCGGTTCCGACTTTTTTAATTTAAGCACCGGGATATGAATTTCATTTCCTTTTGGCGCAATCAATTTCTTTTTATGCTGATCTATTGACTGTTGATATAACAGTTCAATATCCCTGAATCGTGGAAGATTGTCAGCCAGGTTATTTTCTGCTTCCGGAAAAATTTTTTGCACCATCGGAATGAGATGGTGCCGGAAATAATTGCGTGAATATTTATCTGATTCATTGGAGCTATCTACCACCCAACTTAAATTATTTTCTTTCGCAAAAGTGAGCAACTCCTCTTTCCTGGCAAACAATAAAGGCCTCACAATTTTTCCCTGCTTAGGCAATATGCCCCGCAAACCAGCGATACCGGTGCCCTTGAAAAAATTCATCAGCATGGTTTCGATATTATCATCGATATGATGGGCGGTGAGAAGATGAATGGTGAGTGGTGAATGCTGAGTGGTGAGGGTTGAATGGTGAATGGGGAGTCGTGAGTGTTGGGAAAGAAGTTCGTCGAACCAGCGGTATCTTAATTCTCTGGCGGCTACCTGGATAGAAAGTTTTTTTTCTTTAGCATAGGTTTCTGTTTCAAATTTCCTGACCCAGGTTTCTACTCCATATCGGATCCCTAACGCTTTAACGAATTCTTCGTCTCTTTCACTTTCTGCTCCTCTTAATTGAAAATTACAATGTGCAATGATAAAATCAAATCCCGCCTGTCTGCATAATTCGCATAGCACCACAGAATCAACACCGCCGCTTACGGCAAGCAGCAGTTTATCTTTTGGATGAAAAAGATTATGTAATAAAATATATTTTTTAAATTCAAGCAACAGGTCCATCATCTTATTTAGTTAGGTATTTATAGGCAAACCAAATTCCTGCAATAAAAAGCAGGATCCCTCCGACAACAATAAAATAACCGATTTTTGAAAAATCAACCGATGTTTTATAGATAAATTCTTTTGGTTTGGCCGGGTTGTAAACAACTTTAACTTGTTGCCCCTGTTTCAAAAGGAACTGTGGCAATCCAATGTTGGCAGATTCAGTAATCCATAAACCTTCCTTTGTTACAAATCGTATAACAGGATAAGCTACCCCACTAGTTGAACCAGAAGAGGACTCAAATCCAAATATTACCCCCTCTACTTCAATACCATTGGTTAGAAGTTTCTTTCTTTTTGTAATAAATTTTAAGCCGGCAAATAGAAGTCCTAAGCCAATAAAAAGTGGAATTAAAATATTTATACTTCGGGCATCAATCATAATTTTATTAAAATAATAGTTGTTCAAGGGCACTCCGCAACTCACCAAATGCATGGGGATCTCCTGCTTTCTGACTCACAGCCATTCCCTTTTCATATACTTTTAGCGCCTCTTCCACTGCATTATTGCGTTCCAGCAGTTTAGCAAGATGATAATAACTGCCCACATAACCGGGATCCCGGGCGAGAATTTCTTCAAATAATTTCCGCGCCGCGGCATCGTCACCGGCTTTTACATATTCCAATGCGAGGGCATGCTGCACAAAACTATCGGCAGGGCTGGTTTCCAGGAATTTTTTTAGCTTTTCGATGCGTTCCATTCTTCAAAAAATTTTCTTTTATTATGCCCGAAATAAATCTTTAACGCTTACCTTTGTTTTAGTTGCATAAACAACCTTTTGGATCACGATAAAAATGCCTGAATGAAGATTTTAGTTTGTATTACTAAAACGCCGGACACTACGGCAAAAATAGCTTTCACTGATAACAACACGAAATTCGATACCAATGGCGTTCAATGGATCATTAATCCGTACGACGAATGGTACTCTTTGGTTCGTGCCATTGAGCTGAAAGAAAAAGATGCGTCCACCGTTATTCATTTAGTTACCGTCGGGGGCCCGGATACAGAACCCATCATCCGCAAAGCATTAGCCCTTGGCGGTGATGAAGCTTTCCGTGTAAATGCGGAAGGCCATGATAGTTTTTATATCGCTTCGCAAATTGCGGAAATAGCAAGACAAGGCGCTTACGACCTGGTGTTTACCGGTAAGGAAACCATTGACTATAACGGTTCTTCCATCGGCGGGATGGTAGCGGAACTGCTGGACCTGCCCTATGTATCGCTGGCAGTAAAATTTGAGTTGAATGGTGCATTGGCAACCATCGCCCGCGAAATAGAAGGCGGCGAAGAAATTAACGAAGTAGCGTTGCCGGTAGTAGTAAGTTGCCAAAAAGGAATGGCAGAACAACGCATCCCAAATATGCGCGGTATTATGGCAGCCCGTACAAAACCATTGAAAGTGGTGGAACCGGTAGCCGTCGATGCACTCACCAGTATCGTAAGTTATGGTTTGCCGCCAGCAAAGGCCGGTGTAAAACTGGTTCCTGCAGATCATGTGGAAGAACTGGTACGCCTGCTCCATGAAGAGGCGAAAGCGTTTTAATGAACCCTAAGTTCTTTTGTTTCAGCAGAAGAACTTAAGTTGAAAATTTGTCACGTTAGATTTTAGATCTTTAAATAAGATAGGATTTATTGCCGGATAAGAAATTAAACTCTTTACTTTTTATCCTGCCACAACCCAGTTAGACTAACACGGTCGACGGAACTATAAACTAATAAACTCCAAACTTCAAACTATTATGTCTGTTCTGATTTTCATCGATGTTGCTGATGGCCATGTAAAAAAAGCTTCCCTGGAAGTATTAAGCTATGGCGCTAAGGTCGCTTCACAACTACAAGTGCCTGCCGAAGCAGTTGTGCTGGGTACGGTAAGTGAAGACCTGACCGCTCTTGGCAAATATGGAGTAAAGAAAATTCACCACGTCAACAATGAAGCACTGAATCACCTGGACTCGCAGGTATATACCAAAGTGATTGCACAGGTAGCGGAGGCAACTGGCGCCAACGTCATCATATTCTCAAACAACGTGGATGGCAAAGCCATTGCTCCGCGTCTTTCGGCCAAACTGAAAGCCGGTTTGGTCTCCGGCGCTATTGAGTTGCCCGATACATCCAATGGATTTGTTGTAAAGAAAACGGTATTTTCAGGAAAAGCTTTTGCTTCTATCTCCATTGTGTCAGGTATTAAAATCATTGCACTAAATCAAAACGCTTACCCGGTAATCGCTGGAGAAGGCCTTGCTGAAGTGGTTGCTTTTAGTGCCAACGTGGACGCAGCAAAAGTAAAAGTCACCCAGGTTAACAAAGCCA
>JAOQAL010000186.1 GCA_025963615.1 Chitinophagaceae bacterium
TGTTTACCGGTTTATGGTCAGAAAAATTTGGCCCGGTTGTCTTTTATCTTTGCGGCCTTCTGTAATATTTGCGTTGGATATCCCTGGCGCTGCAGTAAACTCTGTTCTAATTGCTTTCTCTGTTGATCGATGTTGGCGTTTTCCACCGATGTGGCACTCACCTCATCTACTTTTACAGCAAATACACCTTCTGAACCTTCGATGCCTTCCGGTATCGTCTTGCCTTTATTTGCAGTATTAAAAGCAGCTCCAATAACCCGGGGCTCGTAACCAAAATTGCGGCTACCCGTTATCCTTAAGCTATCAACCACCTGCACCGGCTGGCCGGTCTTCGTGGCAACATCTTCCAGGGTACCTATTTTACCAATTTTTTGCAGAATCTGTTGTGCTTTCTTCTTTTTCAGAAGTAGGGGCTCCACAGCAGGTCTCGCCTTACTTACCGATTGGGTTCCTGCTTCATTTACTTCAGTTACCACAACGACCACATAATTATCTCCTACCCGGGAAGGTGGCAATACGTCTCCTTTCTTCGCAGCAAAAATGGCTCTCACCAATTGCCTGGATGGAGCAGGAAGACTTTGGCCGATTGTAAAGTCATTCGGCTTTATATCACTTGCCAGAAATTTATTAAGCCCTTTAGGTTTAAGATTTTTTTCAAAGTTGGTCTCAAAAGCTTTTTCATCACGGCTATCACCAGCAAACTGGCTGGCCGCATTACTTACACTATCATCCGTAGCGCTGCTGGGATAAATTGATTTCGCAACGTAAGCAATCTTATAAGCGGGAGAATTTCCTTTTTGAGAAAGCACTTCTACATAATGGTAACCAAAATCTGTTTTTACGATCCCTTTTTCTCCTGGTTTATGATCAAAAATAAAATCATTGAAGGGGGGAACCATTTGCCCGGTAGTTACATTATCATACACACCCCCTGTGGTCTTAGTTCCGTCATCTGAATATTTCAGGCAGAGCGTATCAAAATTTGCCCCGTTCCGGATGGCGGTTTGTATGCTGTCTGCTAATTTCCTCGCGGTACTGTCCTCCCGGATCGTCATAGATTGGCCCTGTTGGGTTTGCTGCACAGTGGCTATCAGGATATGACGGACTTTAACCGTATCAGGCCATTGTTTTACCGCTATCATTTTTGACAATGCAAAAGATCCTCCATCCAAATAGGGGCCATATACCGATCCTACAGGATTTTTTAAAATAGAGTCCTTATTGACCTGCTGTATCTTTTTACCATTGATAAATCCATCATAAAACTGTGATTCACTGCCCGATTTGATCAGGAACGATTTAATATCAGTAGCTTCTTTAAATTCCTCTTTGATACTTTCCAGTTTTTCTCTAACCGCAGCGCTATCCGCCTGGTTAGCCTGTGCATTAAATAAAATATACTCGACTCCGCGGGTTTCCTCATCCTGTTTGAATTCATCGGCGTGTTCCTTTATATACCCGGTTATTTCGGCATCAGTCACTTTTACCGCACTATCAGCGACACTGGTGTAGGGAATCTTTACATAAGAAATCTTTGCGAGCTGGCTGTTATCTGTATTTTGTTTTTCAACAAACCATTTAGGGACATTTACAGAACTGCTTAACAGGGACGCATATTTTTCCATCATTCTGTTTAACTCTACGCTGCTGATATAGGCGCTTAATTGCTGTCTTTCCGTAGCATTTTTGCTTTTCTTCATCTGGGCAAAATATTGTCTCGCCTGATCAGCATTGTAAATATTGGTTTTGGGATCTGTAAACCCCTGCTTTAAATCCGGTGGTGGATTCCTTCCAAAAAGGATATCATTCACCTCGTTTTTGCCGACGTTGATACCTAATTTATCAAACTCCTCGTCCGCGAGAATTTTGTTTACCTCCTGGTTCCAGACACTTTCATTCAGCTGCTGGCGACCCTGGTCGTCCATAGGATAACCCTGTCTCTGCCGGGCTTCCTGCTCAGCCGTGAGTTTTTTATTAAAATCAATATAATCGATCTTTTTACCGTTTACAGTACCCAGGGTGGTGGAATTTCCCCCAAACATATTACTGCGTCCTGTAAAAGCATCCATTAAGATAAAGCCCAATAAAGCGATTCCAATTATAATAGCTGAAATTAAACCGCCTTTATCCCTGATCGTTTGAATTACTGACATAATATTATATAGTCGTGTTTTAGAAAGGATGGCAAAATTAGGGGAATTATAGATATTAACAAATTGTGGAAAAGCGGTCAAAACCCTTTTAAATATAGGGTTCTGGTATGTTTAGCAGCTTGTTTTGGGACCATTTCCCTAAAAAATATCCACTTCTTTTTGTGTTTTTAAAAAAAATGATGTTTTGGAGGGGCCATTTTCATTTATTTCCGATTTCAAAGTATTTGTACACATAGGCATCTTAATGGGTTAATTTCTCTGTGTATAAACCGGTGTGAAACGTTAATATGAAACAGTATAATTAAGATATAAGCAAACACTCTGACCCCTCCGGTTGTTTAATTGTTTAGATAGCACAAGTTATCATAGCCAGATTAACAGTGTCCAATGGTTTTTTATCAAATTACTTTTAAAGGCGACTATATCCACAAGGCTGTTAAGAACGCTAAAGAAATGAGTGCTGTAGTAATTATCAATGTTAATTACACCTGAAAAAATGTGAATAAAGACAGGAATAAAAATTGGTAAGGCAAATAAAAAATAAGTTTTACACTAATTAACACTCATAATAATAATATACTTTTTTTATAAAAATGTATTAGTATTACTATTATACAGCGAAGAAAAGTTTTTTAAAAATGATTTTTGTTGGGTGTAATATTGCTCTCCCGATTGCTATCGGACGAAAATTTTAAGCCATGAGTACTGACACACTTACTGCCGCAAAAAAAGAAATTGAAAAAAAAGGATTCCTGGATATTGAT
>JAOQAL010000207.1 GCA_025963615.1 Chitinophagaceae bacterium
GGTAGCTAACCGCTGCTTCCAGAACAGCATCAGCACCCAAAGAGTGGCCAACAAGGATTACATTCTTTAATTCCAGTTGTTTGATTACTGCTCTTACGTCCTGTCCGAATTTCTGGACCGTCCATATATTTCGGTTCACACCTGATTGGCCATGTCCGCCCAGATCCATGGTCACCACCGTATAATGTTCCTTGAAATAATTGACTTGCTCACTCCACCAGCTTTGATCAATAAACGAGCCATGCACAAATAGTAAAGTCTTATCACCGTTGCCTGTCATGGTGTAATGGATAGGAACGCTTCCCGACTTCACTTTTTTCATTTGGGTTCATTTTTGTTCAACAAACTTTTTCATTTCTCCCAAAATATATTCCCAGTTTTTTTCTGAATGTTCGCGGCCTTCTTCATTAGCTATATTGTCCTGGCTTATTTTAAGAATTGTTTCAGTACCGGAAGGCACCAGCTCGTAAGTGACAGTCGCGTAATTTTCAGGCTTATCCTCAAGCTTACCCATAGAACTCCAGTAAGTATAACGAAACAATTTACCAGGCTCTGTATCCAGTATGGTACCCTTATCTTCATATGTTTTGCCCTCCCATTCTCCTGTAAATTTTAATGAACTGCCTTTCTTCCAGTCAGAAATCGCATGAGTGCCAAAAAAATATTGCCTGATCTTTTCCGGGTTGGTCAAGGCATCCCATACCTCCTCATTACCGGCATTTATTTTAACAGATGCTTTTGCGGTCAGTTTGTTACTCATGTTTCAAAATTTATTGATTTTATAATGATGCTGTTCATGAATGATCCTGTCATTTTTAGTGTATGCCCGGGATCCTGGTCATCGGTACTTCACTTTTTATTGGGATTCTATAAGGTCTGCACACTTATTATCTTGCTATTAATTGTTGCGATATTTTTTCCATAACAACATCCCAATGCGTTTTCATTTCTTTACGTTGTTGCGCATCCTGTAGTTTTTCGTGGTGAAAGCTGACCGTTGTTTTATTCTTTGCCGGAATAATCCTTAATTGGAGCAGCGATACATTTTTCCAATCCTTTTTCTTCCAGGTGAGACGGATATGTGAATGATCGGTGAGCAGCCTGACAATCCCCCCGGTCCCCTCTTTTGTTTTATAAGATGCGTTTATTACGAGAGCATCTTTCTGGGTATTTCCAAGCCATGTGGAAAGCCCCTTATCCGAAAACAAAAAATCCCATACTTCATTAAAAGATGCAGGAATTGTTTTCCGGACGCCGATCTGCCATCCCGCATCTTCGGTTAAACCGACGGAGTTCGTATCATTTACAGTCCTTGTCATTTGTCACAACAAAGTAAAATCATACCAGTGACAACCCTATGGCAGCCGGAATTTTAATAACGAATTATTTATTTAGCCAAATGACGAAGAAATATACCCAGCCGATAAAAAGCAATTGTAACGGTATCCTGAACCAGAGATAGTTTGAACCGGGGCCACCTGCGGTTCCTTTCTGGTAGTCAATTCCACGTAGCGCAGCGCTGATATTAGCGGGTAAGACCATGATAAAGAAAATGATCAGCAGCCAAGCGGTAAGATATTCGAGTTTAACAATTAAAAGACCAATAGCAGCAGCTATTTCAATAATGCCCGTAAAAAATACCATCATTTTCTTGAAGGGAATGAAGGAGGGCAACATAGATTCCATTCCTTTTGCAAACATGAAATGGCCACTGGCAGTCAACAAAAGCATGGCGGACATGGCTATTGTACCTGATAATGCATAGTTGACATCGCCGGTCAATAGCCAGGTTGCTCCAAGTGATAAGAAGAACACGGCAAGTAATACAATCAACGGCTTCATGGTATAAAATTTTTCAAAATACCGCCTTCTACAGCTATGCTTTGAGTCACCTGCAAACGGTGCATGGGCTGCTCCATCACCAGCGCTTTCCAATACAAAATCGATCAAGGCTTCCTTTCAATAATTAACAGGCAATGCCTTGAGATAGTCATTAATATCAATGTGGTTGGTCTTTTTGAAGGGGTCATTCGTGTTTCTCATTTTCAAAATGCGGGATACACGAAAATCCCGGTAGTCATTGCGGATATGACACCAGGCCACCAGGTGCCAGTTATATGCGTAAAATATCAGCCCTATCGCCTCAATATCCCGTTTACTTACTTCTTCGGTGTTATTCTTATAATGTATTTCAAGTATCGTGCGACCCGAAATGGCGGTTTGCAGGGTTGACAAATATTCAAAGTCATTATGGCCACCCATGCCGCAGGTAGGTACCACCATTTTGATCTGTTCCTGTAGTTGTTCAACCTTGTCTTTTTCAGAACCCCGCATGACAGCGGTTACTTTATTCAAAGCGCTTTCATAATGTCTTTTGATCGAAGTATCGCTGAACCGCTGGGCTACCGCACTCATCAGTATCAAGGCATTGGCTTCCTCAGTGGTAAATGAAACAGGCGGCAGAAAATAACCCTGTACGACAAAGTATCCGCGGCCATTTTCAAAGCTAACCGGCACACCGATTTCCGTCAGCGCTTTGATATCTCGGTAGACCGTGCGCACACTGATTGAATATTTACCAGCGATATGCTCTGCCGTCACAAATTTTTTGGATTGTAATACGGTAACAATCGCCATCAGTCTGTCAATGCGGTTCACGGTAAAGGCTTTAATGATTAAATTATGCTCACGAAGATAAAAATAATCAAAGCCATTCAGTCTTTACGGGGCAGTTTTGAGCCGCCTTTCTTAATTTCTAAGAAAGGGCATGATACTCTTTTCAAATGCCGGCAGGTTCTGGATATGAGGAATATGGCCTATACCGGTTAACTCAATTAACATAGCATTTTTAACAGCTTGTTTTGTTTGCCGTCCCAATAGGGGATATTGACCGTATTGGCTCTTTTGTTGTTCCGTCAACTGGTCTTTACCAACTATGGTACGATCTGCCTGGCCTATCACTAACAATACAGGCATGGTGAGATGATTGATCTCATAAACAACAGGTTGCTCGTAAATCATTTGGTAAGTAAATGCATTCACCCAGGCCATATGATCAAAATCCGGGCTGTTCAATAGGTCCGCTTGCGCTTTGACATACTGTTCATATTCAGGTTTCCATTCAGGATAATAACCCTGCTGGTATTTTTTATAGGATTCATAAGTAGCATTTCTTTCTTTGGCGTACAATTTTTCCAGTGGTTGATAGGGTACAAAGGTTTTGTAATCTTCCAGTCCAATGGGATTTTCCAGTATCAGTTTTTCCACCATTTGAGGAAACAGCAAACTAAACCTAATAGCCAGCATGCCGCCCATAGAATGACCCAGAAGGATTACTTTCTGCAGTTGCAAGGAGTCCAGTAAGGTTTTAGTATTCAAGGCAAGCATATGAAAACTGTAGTGCAGGTCTGGTTTTTCAGACCGACCCCAACCTAGCTGGTCAGGCGCTATTACCCGAAATCCCTGCTGCGTGAAAAAAGGGATCAGGTCATTCCAA
>JAOQAL010000236.1 GCA_025963615.1 Chitinophagaceae bacterium
TTTCCTTTTGATGTGGTAATAATAGAAAAATTTTTATCTGGCGAACCTAACAAATCAGCATCGTTCCCGAAACGGGTGGCTTGTTTATTCGGCACATCCTGATGAAACAGGTAAACTCCCGTCGTCCATTTCCAGGGAGAAGAAAGGGAAGCTGGCGAAGTAAATCTGAATTCCTGTGTCAGCACTTTTACTTTATTCCATTGGTCGCCATAATTATTTATAATGGTAACACCATCAATCGGTGAAAAATCCCCATCAATTGGTTGTTTATAATAACGGTAGTTTGTTTGCCACGCCGTTTGTGAACTGAAGTTTAAAACCGGCCCGGTATAATTTACAGAAAAGGACGAATTAAAGGTGTTATCAACCATCGTAGTCGTTGCATTCTGGTTAAGGTGATAAGGATGATTTAACGCTTCCTCCACACCGTTTACCAGGGAGAACGGTCCATTATTCCGATTCACATGGTTTTTTACATTTAATGTTAGTATCCAGCGTTGCGAAACAAGATATTTAAGATAGAAATTACCGGTAACGCTGTGTTGCTTATCAAATTTTGAGTTATTATAATCGTTGGTATAAAAACCATCCATACTCTTATACATACCAGAGACACCAAAAAACAGTTTGTCCTTTATCACCGGGGTTCTTAATCCAACGACATACCGTTGCTGTCCATAATTACCAACATTCAATTCCGCATACCCGTTAGCCTGGTTAGCCGGAGCCTTTGTAATGATATTGATGACACCTCCCATGGCATTGCGGCCATACAAGGTTCCCTGCGGCCCTCTTAGTACTTCTATGCGTTCCACATCAAATAAAGGAGAAATGTAGGTATCAAGACTAAATTGATTAACACCATCAATATACGTAGCCACAGCAGGGTCATATGAAGTCGTGGTGATACCCCGGATAGACGTTACATTCCGGTCATCGCCCGGATTTGCCGCAATGAGGTTAGGCACTATAGCCGTAATATCTTTATTATTCCATAACCGGTATTCCCTTACTTTTTCCGAAGAAAATGCAGAAATACTAAAAGGTAGCTTTTGTATCAACTCATCCCTTTTTTGTGCTGAAACGACCACTTCGTCCAACGAAATGGCGGCGGCCGCAAGAACCACATGGATCGCTTTATTATCTCCGGCGGTTATTTCTTCATTAACACTGGTATACCCGGTAGCCGAAATACTGACCAGGTATTTACCCGGTTTCAGGTTTTCAAAACGAAATTTACCCTGGTCGTTGGTGTAGGTTCCATAGTTGGTATTAAGAATGTGAACTGAAGCGCGGCCTATACTGGCTGATTTGCTGTCGGAAACTGTTCCTTCAATATTTACTTTTTGCTGACCGCAGACAAAAAACACACACAATACCAGGATGGCGGGACATACTATTTTTTTAAACATAGCCTCAAATATAAAATGCAAATTACAAATAGATAAAAAAAGTAAAGAAAAGCCTCCTGATTTCAAATAATATAAATGGGATGGCGCAACTTAAATTACACCACGAAGTTAAAAGATCATCCTTGCTGCAAAAAATATAAAAACTTCTTTTAAGCAAATGCAGATAAGAACCTAATCGCCATTCACCTGGTTTTTTTCGCCAAAGGAAATAAACGATGTATCGCCTGGATAAAAAGATAAACCCGCGCTCCAGCCTGGAGTTCATGAAATTTTTGAAAAAAATATTTTAATTTCTTTTTGTAACAAATGCAGTTCCTATCTTCAATCTTTCAATTTTTCTTTCTTTTTAATATTTCTTATCTATGAATGCAGCCGATCTAAAAGCGTTACAGGCGCCTTTGAAAGAGCAATACCGTAACCAGCCGGAATCCGGCCTGATAACATTAAAAGCCCGGGGAAATATAGGGGAAGGGATATCCTGCAGCGTTTCGACAGGCAGAGCTTTGGCAGAAGCCGGTCTTCATCCGGCCACGGGTGGCACCGGGCTGCAGCTCTGTTCCGGCGATATGCTTCTGGAAGCCCTCGTCGCCTGTGCAGGTGTTACACTTCGTGCCGTGGCTACCGCCACCGGCATCGATATTACTGACGGAATGGTTTTAGCGGAAGGCGATATTGATTTCAGGGGAACCCTGGGCGTATCGAAAGATGCACCTGTTGGATTCAAGACCATCCGCCTATCGTTTCATTTAAAACCTGAACTTAGCAAAGAACAACTCGATACTATTACCAAACTTACGGAACGATATTGCGTCGTTTACCAAACACTGACCAAGGGAGTCGCTATCGAAACGACTTACCAATGAAAAAGCTGTGAGCTGCAAGCTATGAGCTGCGAGACTGAACCAGGAAAGCTGCGAGCTGCAAGCTATGAGCTGCGAGACTGAAGTAAGTTACCGAACTAAGAAAGCTGCGAGCTGCAAGCTATGAGCTGCGAGACTGAAGTAAGTTACCGAACTATAGGTCTTGAAGCTTGCAGCTCATAGCTCGAAGCTTTTCTTAAGTCATAGCTCGAGGCTTTTCTACATAAGCTCTCTTGTTTGCAGGGATCGCCCCGGATTTATTTATACCTGATTTTATAAATAAGAATAATTATCGCAAATACCTGGGTAATTCCATTCGCAATATAAATAGGAATATTGTTGGTAAATATTCC
>JAOQAL010000248.1 GCA_025963615.1 Chitinophagaceae bacterium
AGGCTTTCAATATATGCATTAACTCCGTTGGTATACGCGTCACATCCTGATTTTGAAACAGGATCGGCTTCCATGGCCTGTAATGCGTTTTCTGCAGCATACACCATCCCAAGCCTCCTGGTCTCCCGATCATAATTAATAAAGCGGGGATCGTTGCCAAGTATTTCGCTGATGCGCCCGGCAGCAGCCATCGTTTGAAACTCCATTTGCCAAAGCCTGAATTTTGCATGCAGGTACCCTTGAACAAAGTACAGATCCTCATCATTATCAGCGAACACATGAGGAACAAGGCGGTCATCAAAATAAACTTTTGCTTTGCTTTTCAGACCCGTTATTCTTAAATCTGAATTATATCCTTCATCAGCCGGTTCAGCATTTTGCCAGAAACCATGTTGCGGACTAAGAAAACCTCCCATAGCCGGTGCGGTACCCCATCGTTTATTGAGGATGACGATCAGTGTAATAGTCACGGATGCCGCTATAATAAAGGGTATAAACTTCATATGAAAGCTAATGAATAATGGCTGTAAATATAAAGAACAAGAATCTTTGAGGTTCGACAAATTTTTATTGCGGGTTTTTGGCAATGGCTGCTTACAAACTGTGTTACTGTAATTGTGTATATTAGAGGTGTATTACAATTATATGAACTCCAGGCAGCAGGAATTACATAAGGCCATTGAATTTGTAAGAAATACATTCGCCGACCGTCGCATCCATCTTGATTATAGTACTGAAAGTGTTAAGCACCTTGACAAATTATTAGATGACGAGTTTAAAAAAGGGAAGCTTAAAAACCCTGAGGGAAATTTTGCAAAATTCCAGGGATTAATAATGATTGGGATTTCCGGCTACCTGGCGCAGGTAATTTTGAAAAATGCAACCCAGGCAAAACTTGATATCAACGAGGACGATCAAAACTGGTTTATAAATTTCAAAATAACCGGCCCATTTAACCAGGTCATTCAACCCGGACAGCGGGTTCTAAAAAGAGTTCAATATGGAAGTGAAGCGGAGTTGTATCAGTATGTTCATTCTGCCATAAAATATTTTAGCGACCCAGCAAGCAAAATACCTGATGATAGTGAAATTGGAATCCGTTCTGTAGTGGAAAAGAAAAAGCCGTGGTGGAAATTCTGGCAGCGCTGATGCCAGTGGTTCTGCTCCCGGCATTATTGTCGGTATGAATCAATAAAAATAATGAAGGTAAACACCTGTTCCAATATTGATACACAGCAGCGGGATAGTAATAAACCAATAAGCCCGTAAAAAGAAGTTTTTAAACCCAACAGTAAAAATCAGGAACAGCAGCATTGAGAATATGGCGACGATACCGGGAAGATAGAGGTTCAGCAAAGCCGCCATTTCCATATTGCCTATCCGGGGGTTTGTCATGGCCAGGAAATAGGAAATAATTATTGCCAGCACGATTAATAGTAAGGCCGATCGTCTTTTGGCTTTCATTTTGCTATTTTACTCTTATTCAAGGTAATTCACAACGAATAACGGGTTTATTTTTCAATATTCAGTCATACAACTTCCGGGGGCTCATTTTCGTCATAGAACCGGTTAAAACAACAGGTAAAAATGAAAAAAAAAACAGCTTCCTTCTTCTTTTGCATAGTGATGGATACTATCGGTTATGCCACCTACGCTATCCCGGTGTTAGGTGAACTCGGTGATATCATTTGGGCGCCCCTTTCTGCCATTATTTTCTTCTGCCTGTTTGGGGGCTGGAAAGGCGCTGCCGGCGGTGTTTTCAATTTTATTGAGGAGATTTTACCAGGCACAGATTTTATTCCTTCTTTTACGCTGATGTGGCTGTGGCAAAATTTCCAGGACGCAAAAAAGTCAGTAACAACCCAACCTGATTAGCTGTCCGGTGCGGATAATAATCCAATGCATGCAATGACTAAAACTCTTTTTTGTAAGTAACGGCAACATGGCCGGTAAAGCTTATCATGGGCGGATGCAATTTCACTATTTGAATTTCCGCGTGCGATGCATACAAAAATTCTTCGTGGATCCTTTCTGCAATTTTCATCGCTACGGTTTCCAGGAGTTTTTCAGGATGTTGCATCATTTCAATTACAATTGCATGAAGACGCACATAATTGACCGTATCGTGTATTTTGCTGATTACTTTCTCGGTTGTTTTAAAAGATACTTTGACGTTTATTTCGAACTCATTCCCGGTTTTTTTTTCTTCTTCATACAATCCATGAAAGGCGAAGAATCGCAGGCGACTTAATTCAACGGTTATGGAATTTTCTGAATTCATTCAAAAAAATAATTCATGCAGGAAGCTTGTTAAACTGAATGTGATCAATGAACCCCTTTTTCGCCAAGATATCTTTCTGCATCCAGCGCTGCCATACAACCACTGCCGGAAGCGGTTACTGCCTGTCTGTAAATTTTATCCTGCACGTCTCCTGATGCGAACACCCCTTCAATATTTGTTTTTGAAGTACCGGGAATTGTTTTTAGATACCCGGCTTCGTCCATATCCAGCCATCCTTTAAATATTTCTGAATTGGGTTGGTGGCCAATCGCAACAAAAAAACCTTTAACCGGTATTGTTTGCTTTTCACCCGTCTTATTATTGCTGATTCGAACCGATTCAACCCGTTTATCACCGATTATTTCATCGGTATCCGTATTCCAGTATACTTTTATGTTTTCAGTTTTGACTACCCTGTCCTGCATCACCTTACTGGCACGCATTTCACCCCGGCGGATAAACATATGGACCGTAGTACAAAGTTTAGAAAGGTATAACGCTTCTTCAGCCGCTGTATCACCAGCACCCACAATAGCTACTTCTTTTCCACGAAAGAAAAAGCCATCACATACGGCGCAGGCGCTGACACCATAGCCGTTTAATCGTTGCTCGCTTTCAAGCCCCAGCCATTTTGCTGTAGCTCCGGTTGCGATAATCACGGAATCGGCCTCTAATAACTTTTCATCATCTATCCATACTTTATAGGGTGGATGGGAAAAATCGACTTTGGTTGCCAGTCCAAAACGTATATCAGCGCCCATGCGGACGGCTTGTTTTTCAAAATCCACCATCATCTCCGGTCCTTGAATTCCTTCCGGGTAACCTGGATAATTTTCAACTTCAGTGGTGATGGTGAGTTGTCCACCGGGCTGAATGCCCTGGTATAAAACAGGTTTCAGGTTAGCCCTTGAAGCATAAATAGCCGCTGTATAGCCTGCAGGCCCCGATCCTA
>JAOQAL010000319.1 GCA_025963615.1 Chitinophagaceae bacterium
GAACATCTTACGTCTTTGGAATATTACAATAATGACTGGCATAACTATCAATACGATGCCTCCATCATGAAAACTTTAAACACGAAAGAATCGAAAACACAAACAGAAGTGGTTACTAACGAAATAGCTTTTTACCTGCATTCTTTGGGAGTGCAATGAAATTAAAATTTCTTTCCTTATAAACAGTAAACTTAAAACAGAATGAAAATATTTTACGCGGTACAAGCCACTGGCAACGGGCATATCAGCAGGGCTATGGAATTACTGCCACACCTGGAACAATACGGAACGGTAGATATCCTGTTAAGCGGTGCCAATAGCCATCTTGCATTAGACGCACCTATAAAATATCGCAGCAACGGATTAAGCCTTTTTTATAATTGCCATGGTGGTCTTGACTACTGGAAGATTGTAAAAGAAATGCACCTGCTAAAATTAAGAAAGGAGATACAGGATTTACCGGTAGAAAAATATGACCTGGTTATAAACGATTTTGATTACATCACAGCCGCCGCCTGCACCAAAAAGAAAATACCTTCTATTAACTATGGGCACCAGGCGAGTTTTCAATCGGTTAATACCCCAAGACCGGAAAAGAAAAGTGCAGGAGGTGAATGGATTTTAAAAAATTTTGCAAGGGCAACACATTATGTAGGCTTACACTTTGACCGGTATGATGATTATATATTTACCCCTGTTGTAAAAAAAGAAATCCTGGAAGCCAGTCCAACAGATAAAAAATATATTACCGTTTACCTCCCGTCTTACTGCGAACCGCAATTAAAAGATATTTTCAACGGAATACCGGACTATCAATTCCAGGTCTTTATAAAAGAAATTTCACAGCCCAAAAAAGAAGGCAATATCATTTTCCTGCCTATTGATAAAAAAATGTTTACCGAGAGCCTGATTCATTGCACGGGTATCATTACCGGTGGAGGATTTGAAACTCCGGCAGAAGCCATACATCTTGGAAAGAAGATTATGAGCATTCCCATTAAAGGGCAATACGAACAGGTCTGCAACGGTGCTGCTTTGAAAAAATTGGGTATTACCTGTAAACAAACCATCAGCGGGAATTTTAAAAATGAATTCTATGAATGGCTGAATTCCGCGGTAAAAATCCAGGTTGATTACAGCAACAGTATTGAAGAATCCCTCAACTATCTTTTCCAGCTTCACAAAAAAAGCATGGGGGAAGATTTTCCCATATTTACGGAAGATTTCGAATTATCCTGATTTCACACCGTTTCAATCATAAAAAAAACCAGCCATTCGTTTAGAAAAACAATGAGCTGGTAACTGCATGAGAAATCTGCTTTACCCAACGAAATGCTTGGGAATAACAATTGCTGTGAGGGTATTGCTGTAAGAACTTGATGCAAGTTGCAGCTTCTATATTACCGCCACCTTATTGGAAGGTTACCGTAGCATTAATTCCGGGAATAGGAAACAGCAATTACTTTCGAAAATGTCAATCGGTCGGTTAATATGGCCCATTCGTCTTCAATTAGTCCCCGATTGACTGATTTTTTACAGTTTTGTTAATAAATAAAGAGCGGGATCAGTATGCTTTTTTGACAAAGTCTTAATATGTAGTCGCGGCCTCCATGCTTTGATTTTATAAATTTCTGCATACTTTTACAGCAAATGTATTTGCCGGCTTGTAATTTATTTTTATTGTTAAACCGATTTATGCTGCTCGGTATCTATGCTGCATTTTTCGTGGTTCAGTTCTTTTTCAATACCAGTTCTGAAAACAATTTTACTTCTCCGGGAAATATTTATTACCTGGTAAAGACCGACAAACAAAACAATCTCATAAAAGGTAAGACAACGCCTGAAAACAAAATCCATATAAGACTTAATAAAAGATTCCAACCAACCGTTATTCCTGATGGAGCTTATACGGGTGTCCAGATTCCAATAACTTATATAAACAAAAGTAAAACGGATAAGCCTAAAGATTATCTCCTTATCTCATTCATTCTTGCTGCGTCTCTCCGGGGCCCTCCTTCGTTAAGCTGACTTGAAGCTTAACAATATTTCCAAAGATTTAAAAAAATAAAATGGCAACTTTCAATAGAAGGAAGTTGTGTTGGATACCGGTTATTGCATTACTATTCCCGGCGCTTTCTGTTCTCTCACAGAATAAGAAGTATTCATTGCCTTCACTAACAGATAGTGCAAGGCAGTATTTACCGGCCTTGCTGGAAAAGCAGGCATTGGTACAGGCGGCCAGCGCCGCGGTAACGGATACCCGACACAGTTTTTTACCTAAATTAAAATTCACCGAGCAATTAAACATTGGTTCAGACAATTCACTGGCCGGCAGCTATTTTACCTACGGTATCACACCCTCCACCTCAGCAGGCGTGAGGGATGAAAACAATCTGCAGGCCGCCGCTGGTAATATCGGCGTGTTGTATGAAGAGTATGAACTTATAAATTTCGGATTGAATAATGCAAAAGTAAAGAATTCACAGGCCTATGTTGGGCTGCAGCAGGCAGACCTCCAACGGGAAGAATATCTTTTAGAATCATCTGTTGCAAGATTATATTTTACGATACTCAAAAATCAATACCGGCTGAATGCAGATCAGCAGAATATCGATCGATATAAACAGATCTACACAATCATAAAGGCTTTAACCATAAGCGGCATTAATGCCGGCGCTGATTCTTCTCTTGCCAAAGCGGAATTGTCAAAAACAATAATCATTTATAACCAGACGCTTGGTAAAGTCAACCAACTGAAAGAGCAATTGTCATTTTTAACTGGTATTCCGTCAATACGGTTACAAATTGATACGGTGGGCCATGATTTTATGCACAACAACCCGGCCTTGTCCTATCTGAATGCCGATACAGTAAATAACCCGCTAATTAATTATTATAAAAGATACCAGGATATTTTTTCTACGGCCGATAAAGTAATCCGTAAATCCTATTTACCAAAGATTCTGCTAAGCAGTAGTGTATGGGCAAGAGGATCAAGCATTCAATACAACGATCAATACAAGCCCATAACCACCGGCCTTGGCTACCAGCGATTTAACTATGCGGCAGGCATAGCTTTTACCTACGATCTTTTTAGTGGTTTATCCCGGAAAGATAAACTGTCCATCAACCGCTTCCGGCAACAGGCTGCACAAGCGCAGCTGCAACAACAGAAACTTGCGATGGTATCCGCTTCCAATCAGGCTGACCAGGCATTAGCGACTACGGAAGCGAACCTGCATGAATTGCCCGTACAGCTAAAGGCAGCAGAATCAACTTTTATTCAGAAACTAGCTCAGTACAAGGCCGGGATCATATCCCTGATTGATCTTACGAATGCCTCTTTTGTTCTTTACCGTTCCCAAACCGACTTCATTGAAATACGCAGTGATTGGTACCTGGCGCAGGTGGATAAGGCGGTAACAACAGGAAACCTTCTGCAATTTATTAATTCTATAAACTAATATAAATGGTACGGACAGCTTTAAGGAGGCCGGTTACAGTCCTTGTTCTTTTTACAGGACTTCTTCTTTTTTCCATTATGGCGATACGAACGATACCTATAGATATTTTTCCAAAACTTAACCTTCCTGTCATTTATGTTATCGAATCGTATGGTGGGATGTCGCCCCAACAAATGGAAGGTTTCTTTTCAACCCGTTTACAGGATCAGTTCCTGTATGTAAATGGGATAAAGAATATTGAAAGCAAAAATATCCAGGGCCTTACCCTTATCAAATTATCCTTTTATGAAAACACCGATATGGCCGAAGCTTCGGCCCAGGTAGCCCTGCAGGTAAACCGGGCATCCAAATTCTTTCCTCCCGGGGCACTACCGCCACAGGTTATACGCTTTGATGCATCCTCCTTGCCGGTTGGGCAACTGGTGTTCAGTAGTAATGATAAATCATTAAAGGAAATTTATGACCTCGCGGTAACAAGAGTGCGGCCCATGTTTGGTACTGTTGCAGGCCTATCCGCACCACCACCCTTTGGCGCTAATTCAAGATCGATTGTAATAAGTGCAGATCCCGAAAAATTGAGGCGTTTCAATATATCTCCAGACGAAGTGGTGGATGCTATTTCCAAAAATAATGCAATGACCCCTTCCGGTAACCTTCGCATAGATAGCATGATGTACGTAACTACGGTAAATTCTTTAGAAGAAAAAGTACAACAATTTGAAGACATACCGATAGTGACCCATGGTACGACCTCCGTTTTTATACATGATATCGCCACCGTTGCGGATGCTGCAGATGTAACGGTAGATTATGCTTTGATTAATGGCAAAAGATCCGTTTATATACCGGTTGTAAAAACCGCGGATGCTTCAACCTGGGGAGTCGTGCAATCATTAAAAGCAAAACTCCCGGAAATGCAAAGTTTGTTGCCGGATGATGTGGCAGTAAGCTATGAATTTGACCAGTCTGTTTTCGTAATTAATGCGGTAAAAAGCTTATTAACGGAAGGTGCATTAGGCGCCTTGCTTACAGGTTTAATGGTATTGCTATTTTTAAGAGATTGGAGAAGCAGTCTGGTAGTAGTGGTCACGATACCAGTTTCCATATTAAGCGCAGTGCTGATGCTTCATCTTGCCGGTCAAACTATCAATATCATGACATTAAGCGGTCTCGCTTTAGCCATCGGGGTATTGGTAGATCAAGCCACAGTAACGATAGAAAATATACACCAGCACCTGGAGATGGGCAAGACTAAACGACAGGCTATTCTGGATGCATGCGAAGAAATATCTTTTCCGTTATTACTGATACTGCTTTGTATTCTTGCAGTTTTTGCTCCATCATTTATTATGAGTGGAGTACCGAAAGCCATGTTTCTTCCATTGTCATTGTCCATCGGCTTTGCCATGATTGTTTCATTTATTGCTGCGCAAACCTTGGTACCGGTTATCAGCAACTGGTTATTAAAAGAAGAAATGTTCAAATATCATCATGGCAGACTGCATGCTCATGCGGGTCTGGCATTGAATGAAGTTGAAAAAGCAGAAATAGCCGCGCATACCCGCCAGGAGGTAAAACATCCTGAAAAAAATACATGGTCTCAACGGATGAAAATCGGGCTCGGTAAGCGATTGGAAAAATGGATGCCGTGGCGAAAATTGATTGTCAGCCTATACCTGGTTACTGCAATGTCAGCGGCCGGCCTTTGTTTCATGCTTATTGGCAAAGATCTTTTACCAAAAACAAATAATGGACAGCTGCAGGTACGAATTAAAGAACCAGACGGCACCCGTCTTGAAAAAACAGAACGTGATGTAAAAGGCATACTTGCCGTAATTGATACAGCCGTTAATGGTCATGTAGCTATCAGCTCCGCCTATGTAGGTTTAATCCCCAGCAGCTATGGTTCCAGTAATCTATATATTTTCAACAGTGGTACGCATGAAGCCATTATGCAGGTAACGCTGGATGAAAATTTTAAAACAAACCCGGATCAGTTAAAGGATAAACTCCGCGGTGCTATAAAAGCAAGGTATCCTGCCATTAATATATCCTTTGAACCGATTGAGCTCACGGAAAAGATAATGGCCCAGGGCGCCGCCACTCCTATTGAAGTCAGGATCGCGGGAAAGAACTTTGAAGACATACAACAATATGCGCAGCGTCTGACCGAAAGCCTGCGGAAGATCAGTTACCTGCGTGATGTACAGATCGCACAACCGTTAAAGTTCCCAACGCTGAAAATAAATATTGACCGTCTCCGGCTGGCCCAGATGGGGCTTAACCTGAATGAAGTGACAAGAAGTATCACGGATGCTACATCATCCAGTCGTTTTACAGAAAAAGTTCAATGGCTGGATACCAAAGTGGCCTATACCTATCAGGTACAGGTGCAGGTGCCGGAATACCTAATGAATTCAATGGAGCAACTGCAGTCCGTTTCATTGGTTAAAGGTAAAATGCGCCCCGTGCTATCCGATATAGCGCAGATGACAATTGATACATTACCGGGTGAATATGATCGTTCGGGTCCGCGACGGTTTTTAACCGTCAGCGCTAATATTTATAAAAAGGACCTCGGCACCGCAACGACTGGGGTTCAAAAAGCAGTTCATGATCTGGGATCACCTCCCAAAGGAACAGTAACTGAAGTAAAGGGCATGTCGTCGTTACTTACAGAAACGCTGGATTCTTTACAAAATGGGTTGTTGGCCGCGATAATTGTTATCCTTTTATTGCTGGCAGCAAACTATCAATCATTCGGAGTTGCAATAGCAGTATTATCAACGGTGCCGATGGTATTGTTGGGTGCCATGATCCTGTTATTGCTGACTGGTTCAACACTTAACCTGCAATCGTATATGGGTATTATTATGAGTACCGGCGTATCAGTGGCAAACGCCATCCTGATAGTTACGAATGCGGAAGCATTGCGCCTCGAATATAAAAACCCTTTCAAAGCAGCGACCGTCGCTGCTAGTATCCGGCTGCGTCCGATATTAATGACCAGCCTTGCCATGATTGCCGGCATGATCCCGATGGCGAGTGGATTAGGAAAAGCGGGCGATCAGTCTGCACCTTTAGGTCGTGCCGTAATTGGGGGATTAATAGCATCCACTTTCGCGGCTCTTTTCATTGTGCCATTAATATATGGCT
>JAOQAL010000123.1 GCA_025963615.1 Chitinophagaceae bacterium
ATTTTCTGAAAGTAAAAACCAAAAACGAAGAGCTCATCCGCAAGGAAAAAGCGGTTGCTTTTAACCAGCGGATACGCGCCGGGTTTTACGTAGATTATGATCCCCAGTCTTTTTTCTCACTACAGAATTATATTGATAAAATGAATGTAGTGATACCGGAGTGGTTGCATATTGATAAAACAACGGATACCCTGATAACCCATATTGACAACGATAGCTATGCATTAATGAAGCGGCACGATGTAAAGATCCTTCCCTTGGTTAACAACATTGATGCTGCTTCTAACAATGGCACCTGGGATGGAGAAATGCTTGACCGCATCCTTCGTACCCCTTCTAAAAGAAATCGTTTACTCAACGACCTTATCCATTATATCGATCGATATAAGCTGCAGGGTATTAATGTAGATTTTGAAGAACTAAAAGAAACAAGCGTTTTGCCGATGCGGAGTTTCCAGAAACAACTGTATGATTCCCTTCATCAACGGGGTCTGTTGATAACACAAGATATTGTTCCTGGGGATGACAACTTCGATCCCAAAGAATTGGTTAAATACAATGACTACCTGTTTTTAATGGCTTACG
Source organism: Chitinophagaceae bacterium (assembly GCA_025963615.1). Classification (GTDB taxonomy): domain Bacteria; phylum Bacteroidota; class Bacteroidia; order Chitinophagales; family Chitinophagaceae; genus JAFDYH01. The sequence goes on from JAOQAL010000123.1 coordinate 586, forward strand.
ATCAGCACTATTCGACCAGTACACCCGGCGGCCTGAGCGAACAACGATGGGTGGAAAAGACCATGGACGAAGCAGCCTCGGCTATCCCTTCCAATAAAATTGTTCTGTGTATGGCAGGCTACGGATACGATTGGCCCAACGATCACGAAGCTACTACGGTTACTTACCAGGAAGCGCTTTCTACCTCAAAAGCTAATAATGCTTTAATTGATTTTGATAACAATACTTATAACTGTTTTTATCAATACACCAATAATGGCGTAAAACACGATGTTTATTTTGTAGATGCGGCGGGTAATTTTAATACCATGCGTTTTGCAGATGAATATGGCGCAGCGGGTGTGGCCTTATGGCGGCTTGGATCGGAAGATAGCAGGCTTTGGCGTTTTTTTAACCGTGATTTAAGCAATGAAGCATTAAAGAAAGACCCCTTTGATTATTCATCCTTAAGCCAGGTTGAAATAATGGCAGAGAAACCTGATTATATAGGGGATGGTGAAATACTGGATGTAGTAAGTGAACCGGGTAAAGGCGAAATTGACATACAGGTTGACAGCGTAGAAAATATAATCAGCGAGCAAATTTTTAAGCACCTGCCTACAAGATTTGTCATCAGAAAATTCGGCCAGGTAAATAAACAGGTTTTACTCACTTTTGACGATGGGCCCGACCCGGAGTATACGCCACGCATTCTTGACATTCTGGAAAAAGAAAAAGTGCCCGCTGCTTTTTTTGTTATTGGCATCAATGCTGAAGATCATTTACCCATTTTAAAAAGAATTTACCGGGAAGGATTTGAAATAGGTAATCATACTTTTACCCATCCCAACATGGCTCTCGTGAGCAGTAGCCGCGCTGAAACAGAAACGGAAGCTACCCGCTTGCTGATAGAGTCAGCGACAGGAAGAAGTACGATTTTATTCCGGGCACCTTATAATGCTGATTCGGAGCCCACCACCCTGGTAGAATTAAAGCCTGTTGCCAGAGGAAAAATTGATCACTATTATACCGTTGGTGAAAGTATTGACCCTGAAGATTGGGATACGGAAGATTCACTTTTTACCATGAATGCCGATACGATTTACAACCGGGTCGTGCGCGATTATGAAAAAAATCCGGAAAAAGGAATTATCCTTTTACACGATGCGGGTGGTGACCGGGAAGCTACGGTGCAGGCTTTACCGCGGATCATTCATTATTTTAATGCAAAAGGCATAAAGTTTACGACGGTTGCGGATATTCTGCATCTGACCAAAGACGATGTGATGCCGCCGGTGCATGATGAAATGATAAACCTCAATGGGTGGGTGTCCGTTTTTGTTTATTGGGCCGGCAAATTTTTATTTGAGGCTTTCTGGATGGCTGTTTTACTGGGTTTGGGCAGAATTTTTTTGATGGGTGCCATGGCCATCATTCAATTCAAAAGATCCAAAGGGAAAAAAATTGTGCAAAATGCCGGCGATAGTGGCCATCCTAAAGTTAGCATCATAGTACCGGCCTTTAATGAAGAAATAAACGCGGTAAAGACTGTCAGGAATTTATTGCTGCAAGATTATCCCGGCATTGAAATAATATTTGTTGATGACGGTTCCAGCGATGCTACTTACGAGGTAGTTGCCAATGCTTTCAAAGGCAATGATAAAGTGCGCGTAGTTACCAAAGCGAACGGGGGTAAAGCTTCCGCTTTAAATGTTGGCATCAGTCACGCGGAAAGTGAATTCGTAATTTGTATAGATGCCGACACGCAGCTGATGACGGATGCCGTGAGGCTGATGATGCAATACTTTTTTTCCCGTGAAAATGTTGGTGCTGTAGCCGGAAATGTAAAAGTGGGAAACAATAAAAATATTCTTACCAAATGGCAGAGCATTGAATATACAACAGCGCAGAATTTTGACCGGCGTGCGTTTGATCTTATCAATGCGATAACTGTCGTGCCGGGTGCTATTGGTGCCTTCAGAAAAAGTGCCATTGTTGAAGCGGGTGGATTTGCTACTGATACGTTGGCGGAAGACTGTGATCTTACCATCCGCATTTTACGAAATGGATATATTGTCCGTAACTGCCCGGAAGCCATCGCTGTAACGGAAGCCCCGGAAACGTTAAGGCAGTTTATGAAACAACGGTTTCGCTGGAGTTATGGCATTATGCAGAGTTTTTGGAAAAACAGGGATGCCTGTTTTAACCCCCGTTATAAAGGGCTGGGAATGGTGGCACTTCCTAATATCTTACTTTTTCAAATCATCATGCCATTATTCGGTCCCTTTGCCGACCTGATGTTCTTTCTGGGTCTTTTTATAAACCGTAACAACCCCTCCAGTGAGCAAAAGATATTGCTGTTCTATATTATTTTTTTGCTGGTAGATGCTGCGGTATCGATAATAGCGTTCGTGTTTGAAAAGGAAAAACTGTATAAACTGGTCTGGCTGATACCGCAACGGTTTGTTTATAGGTTATTGATGTATGTAGTTCTTTTCCGTTCTATCCGTAAAGCGATTAAAGGAGAAACCCAGGGCTGGGGTATCCTGAAAAGAACGGGCAATGTGGTTGCCGTTAAAAACACCTTTACAGGGCAACCAGTGAATTTCAACGACAAATAGGACTGATTCACCGATTCTTTTCCGGAGGAGGCAGCAGTAGATTTAGTTTTACTCCATCAATTAATTATTCATCTTAAACGATCGTTAAACCATGAAGAAATTATTAATCGCGGCGATTGCATTCCTTGGAATCAGCGCTGCCAGCTTTGCCCAGACGCCAGCTGCGCCAAAAGACACAAAAGCTAAAACCGCGGTGAAGCAAACCGATGCCAAAGCTAAAGTTGCAACAACAGCAGTCAAATCACCTGCAGCGAAAACAGCGGCGACTACAAAGGATGCGACCGCAACTAAAGTAAATGCAGCTACGCCGGTAAAAAAAGACGGAACTCCCGATAAGAGATTCAAAGCCAATAAAGATGCAACAAAGACAGCGCATCTGAAAAAAGATGGAACGCCTGATAAAAGATTTAAAGAAAGTAAG
>JAOQAL010000354.1 GCA_025963615.1 Chitinophagaceae bacterium
AGATATTCGGGTTGATGCAAAAACATTTCATAATATCGTACTCATGAAGATAAAGTACAGCGGGGCTGGCTATGAATCTAATATTGAAAATCTGCAAGAAGTAAATGAGTTAATCCAATCGCTGGGCGGATGCCTTTATATCAGCTGCAATAAAACGGACGAAACCACGCTATCATTCACTTTTCTGAGCCACTGTTTCTCTATGTCCGCGTGATTATTCCCAATTGAATGTCACACAAATGCTTTTCTATAAATTCGCTTCCATAATTTCGAGTCCCGGAAAGCAAATTGACCTGTTTATCTTTCCTGGGATGGCAGTTTATTATCTGCACATCGTATATTTCGTCTACACTTTGCTGATAGCGTATATTGCCAACCTGGGCGCCTGTTGGAAGGTGTATGATTTCCACCCCGCAATAAATAGCGTCTTTTGTTATAGCAAGATTCCGGAAAGTATAGTAAAAAAATTTAGTTCCGGTAATGGTAGTCCCATATTCATGATTACAAAAACCATTCGGTCCGTCCAGTTATTTTGCTTTTCACAGCTTGTAATCGTCCCTTTGCATTTTTTCAAGCAGGTGGTCGGCCACTAAAGCCTGACCATTTTTTTATGATTAATTTACGCCCGTAAATAATTTTGTCTTGCAAATCAATAACTGCTTAATCAGGAAATTTATGAGGTCTCTGGCGATGCCAAAAGCAACAATAGGGTGGCGGCTGATCCTTTTCCTTTTGCCTATTATAGCATCTCATGAAATGTTTTCTCAAACTAAAATCATCCATGGAACCGTCAGGGATATTCACAGTAATGAATTCATCCCATTTGCTTCCGTCCAGTTCAGAAAAGCCCGGACCGGGAAGCTAACCGATTCGGCAGGCCAATTTGTTTTGAACCTGGATGCGTCGGTATCCGATACGCTGGAAGTAACCTATGTCGGCTATCAGGATTATTTACTGTCGGTTGACAATCTATTATTATCCAAAGCTACCAAGGGAGTAATAGAAATAGCAATTCTTATGGAACGTGGAAAATATATGTCTGAAGTGGTAGTAAGAAAGAAAATTGACCGCGGCTTGATGATGTGGAGACGGATCATCCGGAAAAAACCGTTTAATGACCGATACCGCTTTAATAATTTTTCTTATGAACTCTATAACAAGCTTGAACTGGATATTAAAAATCTGAATAAACAAAAAATGCAACAGGTAAAACTGTTGAAAAATTTCAAGTTCATTTTCGACAATACGGACACCTTCGACGGCACGCCGGTACTTCCTGTTTATCTTACAGAGACATTATCAGATTATTATTACCAGAAAAATCCCCTCAAGCGTCGTGAACTGATCAAGGCCAGCAAAACAATCGGGATGAATAACGAAAGTGTGAGCAGGATGCTCGGGGGCATGGACCAGAATGTTAACTTTTATAACAACTTCATACCTGTTTTTGATAAGCAGTTTATTAGTCCCATCAGTGACAACGGCGATGCTTATTATAAATACCGCGTCCTTGACAGTCAGTTCGTTGCCGGAAGAAGGCTGATACATATGACTTTCATCCCCAAAAGAAAAGGAGAGAATACATTCGAGGGAGATTTCTGGATTCATGATACCACCTTCGCAGTACAAAAAATGAACCTGCGCCTTTCAAAACAAGCCAATATAAATTTTATAGAACAGCTGAGCCTTATCCAGGAGTACAAATTAACGGGCGATAGTATTTGGTTTCTATACAAGGATAAATTTGTGGCCGATATTTCCCCGCTCGGTGGCAATAAATTTTCTTTTATTGGAAGAAAGACCACGACTTACAAAAATATTATTGTGAATGCGCCGGCCGTAGCTCAAGAGCTGTCGAAGAATAAAATCATGGAGGAAACCATCTTCCCGGATAGCGCAAGAAATAAACCGGAACAGTTTTGGAACAGTGCAAGACACGAATCCTTGTCAAAAAGTGAAGCAGGCGTATATAAAATGGTAGATACCCTGCTGCAACTGCCCGCTTTTAAAAGAACCCGTGAAGCGATTTATTTCCTGGCCGTAGGCTTCCGCAATATCGGGAAATTTGAAATAGGTCCCTGGTACAACTGGGCTACCTATAATTCCCAGGAAGGTTTCAGGTTGAGGTGGGACCTGGGCACCAATAAATATTTTAGTAAAAAATGGTGGCTGCATGCCTATGCCGCATATGGTTTTGGCGACCACCGGATGAAACACAAGATGGAAGTCCTTTATCTGCTCAATAAAAATCCACGATCTTCTTTAAGCTTTTCATACAAAAAAGATATTGATTACGGCCAAGCTTATTACGATGAAATCAGTCAGGACAATATTTTCGCGCTGGCTATCCGTAAATCCGGCGTGCCGATAAAATTCCTGATGGTAGATGAAAAGAAAATTGATTTTTATAAAGAGACTAAAAGCGGGATTTCAGTACAGCTGACTGGTTTACACAAAACCTTCGAACCTCTAAAGAATCTTCCACCCAAAGAAATATTCAGTGCCTCCCTGGGAACCAGCGATCTGGCCACAGCGGAAATAGCATTGAAAATCCGGTATGCCTTTCTTGAAAAATTCCTGGAAAGTACTTTTAACCGGATAAGCCTTGGCAGTCCTTATCCTATTATTGAATTAAAATATACCAAAGGCATCGCTGGTCTGTTTAACAGCCAATTTGATTATTCGAAAATTAGCGCCGGGATCTCGCATTATAAAAAGATTGCGCCTTTCGGCGCCATTTATTACAATGTATTTGCAGGAAAAACTTTTGGCACGCTACCATATATGCTGCTTGATATTGCCCCCGGAAATGAAGTCTACCTGTACAACAAATACGCTTTCAATTTAATGAACCGCTATGAGTTTGTTCATGACCGGTACGCAGGAATAAATTTTGAACATAATATCGGAAGTGGTCTATTCCGGATTATTCC
>JAOQAL010000391.1 GCA_025963615.1 Chitinophagaceae bacterium
AAGTAATTTAATCCCAAATCAATCAACCATGAAACGTGAACCGGTCGAATCAACCGCAATAAAATCCATCGGTTATAATGAAGATAAACATTTACTGGAAGTAGAAATTTTAGAAACAGGGAGGATATACCAATACAAAGATGTTTCGGTAGAAGAATATCTTGATTTTATGGATGCCAAATCCTTTGGCGAATATTACAATAGGGTAATTAAAGAAAATTATGAGTTTAGGGAATTAGCCTAAATGAAGATTATCTAATAAGCGTTACTGTTCCCTTTTCTAATTTTACCGGCTCGTTCTCAAACTGGTATTTGCATGTCCACACAAATACAAAAGTATCCTGGGGCAACTTCTTATAATTTCCATCCCATCCCTTACTTACATCTGTACTTTTAAAAACGATCTCTCCCCATTGATTATAGATAGCAAATTCATACAACATTACTTTTCCGAAAAGCATAGGTCTGAAAAGATCATTTTTACCATCATGATTTGGAGAAAAAGCATTTGGAATATAAAAGCCTTTCATACAATCTTTTTGCGCCACTGTAATTGAATCTCTGCCCGAACAATTATTTTTATCAATTACCTGCAACCAATAAACACCAGGCTGTGTGATGGTAATGGATGGAGTAAGTCCGTTTGTATTCCATAAATATTTTGCATAAGACACTTTGGAAGCAATCAATACGGAACCATATGAACACACAGCTGTATCAGCTGGTAAAAAGTTAGCAGGTGATGGCAGTATCGTTACAATTTTTGTTGAATCACTTCCTTTACAATTGTTATTGTCTGTTACGGTAACTGAATATATTCCGGTATTATTTACTGATATTGTTTGTGATGTATTTCCTGTATTCCATAAATAGGAAATAAAATTTCCTGCATTTAAAACTCTCGCAGTTCCGGCACAAAGCGTAGAATCATGATCTAGTGCAACAAATGGATTTGGAGTAACAGCAAGAATTGTAAGTGTATCTTTCGAGATGCAATTTTGTGTTGTAGTTGCAGTAACTGAATATGCACCTGCACTGTTAACAGTAATTTGTTGTGCCAGTGAGCCGGTGTTCCATAAATATTTATTGAAACCAACACCTGCATTTAAAGTAAGACTATCACTACCGCAAAGACTTGTATCAGTTCCTAAATTAATTTTAGGCGAAGTATACACTTTTATTCTTATCGAATCATAAGCAAAGCAGCCAGGTGTTTTTTCTGCTCTCACTATATATATGGTATCTGTTGATGGAAATACAATTACGGTTTGGGTATTGGTTGTAATATTATTATAAGACGGCGTCCATATATAATTTAAAAAACCTGTTGGAAGACTTATAGTCAATGAATCGGCATTACATTTCGAAAGATCAGGGCCAAGATCAAAAGGTATCGGTGGATGAGGAGAAACAATAACAGTATCATAAAAAACTCCACCACATGCATTGGTTGTTTTTACGAAATAAGTCCCCGGTTGTGTAACCGTCAATGTTGAATCTGTTGAACCATCCTGCCATTGATAAGTTGCAAAACCTTTTTTAGCATTTAATAAAATTGTATTGCCGGGGCAGAGGACGGTATCGGGACCGAGATTGAGTACGGAAGGACTTAACATGATTTGAATGGTAAGGCTATCTTTTAATTGAAAACATGATGTTTGAATAGATGCATAAACCTTTAACGAACCTGAGCGAAGCACTTTGAAATTTATTGCAGAATTTGACATAGACAATAATTGCAGATACTGGGAATCAAAAGTCATTGATGGTGTGCTGGTACATTCAGGATTTTTATAAATTTTTATTTTTAATGTATCAACCGTATTGCATACGGTATTTCCAGTCGTTAATTTAATTGTGTCACACATATTAACTGAACTGCATATACTATCCTTTAATAAAGGATATGGCTTTGCAGTATAGGCTGTCTGAAAAACAGGATAGGATTTATTTGTTGTAGTCATTGATAAACTAATTACCTGTGAAATTCCACTTCCAAAAGATGAAGGTATTGTTATTGGAGTACATCCCAACTCACCTTCCTTGGAAAACTTACCAAAGAATATTGAATAAAGTCCTGTTGCATCTTCTTTATTGCCTGTAGCAATGATTGAACTATCACTGGAGATAAGAGTTGTACTTATTCTTGGGTATAGATTGATCTGCTGAAAATCTTTATTGTACTGAATACCGGTTTCAGGATTTATACGGCTAAGAGTTAAAGAGGTTAATGTTAAAGGAGGTTTCCTAAAATCTCCTACCCAAAGTAAATCGTAGCCCGACGTAATAGCAGCGCTGCCATATGTTCTCGGAGTTCCCGGGATATTAAATTGAAAATATTTTGAAGAACTGCAATTGCCCAGAGTGTCAATTACAAAGATCAGGCTTGTATCCTGCGGGTTTATATCGTCAGGACCAATTATACAAAATCTATCATTTTTATATGGCAATATCTGTGTAAAATATACACCACCATTGTTGAAGTTATACAGATTGCAGAATGAAAGATTTCCTGTTGAATTATTTATTTTAAGTAAAATACCCTTAATTGAATTTCCATAATAAAATCCTCCCACAACATACGAATAACCATCTTTTATAATAAAGTCCTGCATATACAATGCACTAATACCGCCAGGAGGAGTATAGTACTTACAAAATAAAATCGTACCTGTTGAGTCAATTTTAATAATCATTGGTCTATCGCTAAAGGAAAGTCCTCTTTCGGCAAATTGGGTTTGTATAATTATTGAACCATCTATATCTTCTTTAAGATGCATATTCCCCAGGCTTTCTCCCACATTCGGAATATTATAATCTTTTCGCCAGAGTACATTACCGTTAGTGTCAAATTTTATTAAAAAGAAACCAACTTTGGTTGCATCTCTTAAACCACCAATAGCAATAAAATTTCCATCTCTAAGTTCTGTTAAGCCACTTAACACTTGCGACATATTACCTTCAATTAGTTTGAACCATTGATTATTTCCATCTTTGGAAATTTTAGTTATAAAACTATTATACCCGCCTTGCCGGCCTATTACATTTTCACCAATAATTATAATACTATTGTCAGCAGTAACTATAGATTGCCTCGGAAAGTTATCTCCATTTGCCTGCTGGTATAAATTAAAGAAATTCTTATCCTGGCAACCCAGCGATGGTGGAACGGGAGAACATTTACGAATATGCATAATAATCGTATCGCTTCTTATTATTGGATTTGCAATGCAGGGAGCATTACTATTAAGAATACAAACTACAGAATCGTTATCACGTAATGAGAAAGTGGTAAAAGTGCTGCTATTAGTTCCTACATTAATACCATTTACTTTCCATTGGTAAACAGGCGAGGTGCCTCCATTAACTATTGAAGAAGTAAATGTAACAGATGAATCACTGCAAATATTAGTGGCGCTGGCTTCAATGTCAATTGATCCTGTACATTGCGGCCCTAACTTTACAACCCAGTAATCATAATTACCATGGTAACCATTTACATCCCCATCATTTGAACGTGTTGTACCAGCCAGAATATATCCGCCATCAGGAGTTGTTTTAACGGCTTCACAGGTTTCCATTCCACTTCCGCCTAAACTTTTTTGCCATACAATATCGCATGCATATGTTATTTATAAAAGCCAGAAATCTGTTGTGCCCTGATTTACTTTTATATCTCCATTGTCAGGCAACCCTGCACCACCGCATCCACCACCTGCAATTATATATCCTCCATCCGCAGTTTGTTGAATTGACGTTGCTATATCAGCGTATATTCCACCATAAGATTTCTGCCACACTATCCCACCACTGTTATTTAATTTTACAATCCAATAATCCTGTCCACTTCCATGATTGCCTGTAACATCCCCATCATTACTTATAGCTGATCCGGCCGCAATATATCCCCCATCAGTTGTCTCTAAAATGGAATAAAGTATATCCTCCTCAGCACCACCTAAACATTTCTGCCATTGCAAAGATCCTGTACTGCTCAGTTTTAATATCCAGTAATCAGACCATAGCGCTCCGCTTGCAGGGTTATGGCTGCCCTTTACATCACCACCATCCCTTGAATTTTCATAACCGCCAACTATATATCCACCATCCGAAGTTTGCCTGATCGATGTAGCAATATCCCAATAAAATCCACCATAGCATTTTTGCCATTGAAGCGTCCCGCTAGCAGTTATTTTTATTATCCAACAATCGGTGCTGTTTGATAACCCAAAACTATCATGAAAACCTGTAACATCGCCGTCAAGTGAATTCGCATAACCTGCAACTACGTACCCTCCGTCCGTAGTTTGCTGAATACAATATGCTCTTTCCGTCAAGAAGCCGCCATAACATTTTTGCCATTGTATATTTCCATTGCTAGTTAATTTAAGTACCCAGAAATCTGTTGTAATACCACCCAATTCTGTTCCCGGATGCCAGCCTGCAACATCACCATCTACAGAGTTGGTAGCACCGGCAACAATATATCCCCCATCACTTGTTTGTTGAATATAATTACCCTCATCTGTTCTGCTTCCGCCGTAGGATCTTTGCCATTCAATAATGCCTTTATTAGATAGCTTGGCGACCCAACAATCCGAAGCGCCGTGATTACCCGTTATATCACCATCAGCGGATAAAGAATATCCAACAACAATATAACCGCCATCTAAAGTAGGTTGAATAGATTTCGCATTATCAATGTTACTACCACCATAGGTTTTAGCCCATTGAATTGCAGGCGCCTGAGCAAAAACTCCTATAGATAAAAAAGAAAAAAATAAAAGTAAAAAAAGTCTCAAGTTAGCAGGGCTTTAGGTGTTAAATAGAGTCATAAAATTAGCGCCGCGAATATACAGCGAATGCGCCAAAAAAACAGCTGTTTATAAGCCTATATTAACAACTTTAAAAACGCTCATATTACTTCGTACATCCCACATCGTACCTCGTACATCAAAACAAACTAACTCATCTCTTTCTCCATCATCAGATACGCCTTTATAAACCCATCCAGCTCCCCATCCATCACTGGCCCAACATTGCCAACTTCGTAATCAGTGCGATGATCCTTTATCATTTTATAAGGATGAAAAACATAACTCCGAATCTGGCTGCCCCACTCTATTTTTTTCTTGCCTGCATTGGAAGCATCCAATACTTCCTGGCGTTTGCGCATTTCTTCTTCATACAATCTGCTCTTCAGCATCGTCATAGCTTTCTCACGGTTCTCACCTTGCGTACGTGCCTGCTGGCATTCAACAATAAATCCTGAAGGCTTATGAACCAGCCGTACTGCTGTTTCCACCTTGTTTACATTTTGACCGCCGCTGCCGCCGCTTCTAAAAAAACTCCATTCCACATCAGCAGGATTTACTTTAATGTCTATCGTATCATCTATCAACGGGTAAACATAAACGCTGGCAAAACTTGTATGTCGGCGGGCATTGCTATCGAAAGGCGAAATACGAACAAGGCGATGCACACCACTCTCGGCTTTTAAAAAACCAAAAGCAAACGGGCCATCAAACTGAAGCGTTGCGCTTTTAATTCCGGCGCCATCACCAGCCTGGTAATCCAGCTCACTCACCTGCCAGCCCTGCTTTTCACCATACATGCGATACATACGCAGCAGCATCTCTGCCCAGTCCTGGCTTTCCGTGCCGCCGGCGCCGCTGTTTATTTGTAACACCGCAGGCAGTTCATCTTCCGGTTTGTTCAGCGTGCTTTTAAACTCTGCATCTTCAATGTGCTTCAGCGCTTTTGTGTAAGCTTCTTTCACTTCCTCTTCAGTGGCTTCACCCTCTTTCCAAAAGTCGAACAGCACGGCAAAATCATCCACCGCCGTTTCTACATCACGGTACATGTTTGCCCAATACTCGTTAACCTTAGTTTCTTTTAAAATGGAAGTTGCCCGCTGGTTATCATCCCAAAAGCCGGGTGCAAGCGAAAGCTGTTTGTCGTTATCAATTTTTTGTTCACGGTTCTCAACGTCAAAGAAACCTCCTCAAAACCAAAACACGGTCTCTCATATCCTTTAAATATTCTGTTGTCATAGTGCGCAAAGATAAAACAAGTTTGTAGTTTT
>JAOQAL010000393.1 GCA_025963615.1 Chitinophagaceae bacterium
CTGGAACACATCTTTCGGATATACCTACAAGAATCAACCGGATCAGCGCATACTAAGTTTCCGGTCACCGCAGGGAATAGATGGAAATTATTATCTTAAACTAAACAACCAGAACTCTCCGGAAATAAGTAATGCAGGACGTGTATATTCCTTCCTGGGTGAGTATATATATGGGGTATCTGCCAATGCAACAAAACAGTTCAACTGGTTTGGCCAGACTCAAAAGCTGAAATTCGGTACCATGAATTATTACCGGGACAGGAGTGTGGAAGTAGATGCTTTGGGCTATGCTTCGTTCAATTCATCCGGTTCGCAAATTCCCGAAACCAAGCAGACTACTTATAATACCATTTTCAGCCCGGCTAATATTGACCAATATAACCTAACCGTTGCCAATATAGAAACAGCGTCTACTGATTATACTGCGAATGCACTTTTAAATGCCGGCTATTTAATGCTGGATAATAAGTTTTCCGATAAAATAAAGCTAACCTGGGGGGCGAGGGTAGAAAAATACAAACAGGAATTATCGGCAAAAGGAAAAGGTACAAAGACCTATGACAATGTGGATATCCTTCCTTCACTATTATTTACCTATGCGTTAAGTAATAAGACAAACCTCAGGTTAGCTGGCTCACAGGCAGTCAACAGACCTGAGTTTCGTGAATTGGCAGATTACAGGGTGTATGATTACGACAATAATTATATCATAATTGGCAACACCAATCTGCAAAGAAGCAAGAATACGAATGCCGATTTACGTTACGAATGGTTTCCTGCTGCGGGTGAAATAATTTCAGCCAGTTTGTTTTATAAATATTTCGATAAACCAATAGAACAAACCAACAAAGGGAATGATATTCTGTCGTACGAAAATGCAGACCAGGCCACTGTGTATGGTGCGGAAATAGAATTACGCAAAAAACTTGATTTTATCGGCGGCGGATTTTTCAATCAGCTGACCTTCTACACGAATGCATCTTATATTAAAGGATCGGTACAGTTTAACGGGGTCACAGTGAATAGTCCCTTACAGGGTCAATCTCCGTACCTTATCAATGGAGGTTTGAATTATGTTTCCCGGGATGACGGTTTTTCCGTAAACCTATTGTACAATAAAATAGGTCCGCGTTTACGTTTCCGTGCACAAATAGGCGGCGCATTAAACATATTTGAAAAACCCCGGGATGTAGTTGATTTTCAGGTTAGCAAAAAAATACTAAAGAAGAAACTTGAAGTAAAACTGACATTGAGTGATTTACTGGCGCAGCCGTACCAATGGTATTATAAGTACGACGCGAATGCTTCCAATATCAACTATAAAGCTTCAGAAGATAAAATAATCACTTCAAACAAATTTGGAACCACTGCTGCGATTTCATTACGTTATAGTTTTGGTAAGTAACAATTTGGTAAGACCCGCGTAACAATTCCGTAAGATTGCGGTAATAGTTTCGTCTTTTAAACAACAAAAACATTTATGAAAAAAGTTTTGATGGGCTTCCTGCTGGGATCCATTGTGATAGGAACAGCCTGTAAAAAAAGCGATAACACAACTGACCCGGGCACCGGCGGTGGTGGCGATACGACGGTTAATACCAAACCGGATATCCGTGGTGTTATCAGTGCTGACCAGCACTGGACAAAAGACAAAGTGTATCGTTTACGCGGATATGTGTATGTGAAAACAGGTGTCACACTAACCATTGATGCAGGTACGAAAATCGTTTCTAATAAAGATTCAGCTGGCGTTTTAGTAATTTACCGGGGAGCCCAGATACAGGCAGCAGGCACTGCAGCAGAGCCGATTGTTTTTACTTCAGCAGAAACTACGCCACAGCCAGGCGATTTGGGTGGGGTGATACTGGTAGGACAAGCCAAAGGAAACGGGAATCACTCAGTAATTGAAGGTGGTGTTGATGCCGATTACAGCGCTTTTGGCGGAACAGACGACGCAGACAACTCAGGGGTTTTTAAATATGTGCGCATTGAATATGCAGGTAAAGCGGTTAATCCGGGTGATGAAGTAAATGGATTATCACTTTATGCAGTCGGTTCGGGAACAACGATAGATTATGTAGAAGTAGTAAGAGGATTGGATGATGCATTTGAATTTTTTGGAGGTACTGTCAACTGTAAACATCTTATCGCCTACAATAGTGCGGATGATGATTATGATATGGATGATGGTTATCGCGGAAAAATTCAGTTTGCTATTTCTGTTAAGGATCCAGCCTTTACAGATGCCAAAGGAACGACTGGTGACGTTTCTAATAACTTTGAAGTAGACAACGTAAATCCTGCTAATGGATTTTTGTTATCAAGAACTCCGGTAACTTCTCCTGTATTGTCAAACTTTACAGCAATAGGTCCCAATAATGCGGCAGGTACTTCCGCTGACTATGGATGGGGAATGCGTTGGAGAAGAGGGGCTCAATTTGTCCTGGCAAATTCTGTTGTATTAGGCGGCCAGAAAGGCGGATTGCGTTTGCAGGAAGATTCTACGATTGCCTATTATGTGAGAGGAACCAGTGCTTTTTACAACAGCTTTGTAAATGCTGTTACGAATAATATCGATGTGGTAACAGGTCTTACATTATCCGGCGGGGCCGTGTACGATCTGAATTCAATTACTACCCTAACTACCGGCGCTGACAAATCGGTCATCCTGGCAGCGGCAGCCGATGCTAAACTCACTGATCCTTTCAATAATGCCACACCCAATCTCAAACCGGCTTCTGATTCACCTTTACTAACCGGTGCATTATTTGATTTTGGCACATTAAGCGATGCATTTTTTGAAAAAGTTTCTTACCGGGGTGCATTGGATGGAACTACAGACTGGACAGCACAATGGGCTGTTTGGAGTAAATAGAAAACAGATTTTGATCCTCCTGATAGAATGAGTCTGTCTCAAAAGGAATGTTTCACGCAAAGGGCGCCAAGAAGCAAAGAACGCCAAGAGATGAACGGTTAAGAAGCAATCTTTACTTTCTCAACACATCTGCGGAAATTATTTTGAAATTATACTATTGAGACAGCCTCTTTTTAGGGATATTTCACGCAAAGGGCGCCAAGAAGCAAAGAGCGCCAAGAGATGAACGGTTAAGAATCAATCTTTACTTTCTAATGAATATTTCACGCAAAGGGCGCCAAGAAGCAAAGGACGCAAAGAGATGAAGGGTTAAGAATCAATTTTTACTTTCTCAACATCTTTGTGGAATTATTTTGAAATTATACTATTGAGATAGCCTCATTTTGTTTCAGAAAGGATATATGTTATTTCTTTTGTGGATTGTATGCATAGACTACTTCGTAGGGCATCTTTTGTAAGTCATAAGATAACTGGCCCAAAAGAAGATCTTCTTTTTGGGGCGTAGGTTCACAAATTGAATAGGGTATTCCTTTATAGTAAACAGGTTTGCCAAAAGGTTTGTCAAATTTTACCGCAATAGTTATATGTTTTGGATAGGACAATACAATCATTGGTAAATCATAGATCTCTTTTACCAGGTAAAAAAACAATGCGGCCCGGTCTTCACAATCACTATAATCATACATTAAGGTCTGTTCGGGTGATAATCTTTTTTCTTTGCCGAAATTTTCCGAATCCGGTTCAAATAAAAACGCATACCGTGTAAAACGCATCAGGTAGTCTACGCCATTTTTAATGTTCATCCCCTTAATGTATTTTTTCAGCAGGGGAATCAGAGATTTGTAAGTTTCTTTGCTTAAAGGGATATTAAAATAAGATTCGTAATCTACCACCGGGTAGTTGATAAACATGGTTTTTATCTCAGGATTTAGTTTTATCCTAAACTCATATTCGTTTTGGTCTACATAAAATTGAAGATTCTTCTCCTTGTAATCTGCGGGTTTAAAATCAGGTATCTGCCTGATTTTGTAAGAAAACGTGTTTTGCGCTTCCGGGATGGTAATGGCTATCTCTGAAAATTTATTTACCTCAAAATCGATCATACCATAGTCATGATAATTCAGGCAGACATACTGCCTGCCACCTTTAAAGTGACAGGGTATATTGTAAATGCTGTCATTGCTTTGAACATAAAACAGTAACCTCTCGCCTGAAATACTTAATGTGGTATTATACCCCGACTTGGCTAGCAGAAACCATTTATAAAGAGTATAGCGATTATAATTTTCCATTTTAGGACTAATGTGCCCTGCCGTTTTGCGGATTAACTGGTAAAATAGCCAGTCGTCTAGCTTGTATTTCTCCTTATAAGAGATAAGTGCGTTAATGACAGGTTGGTAATTAGTTTTACTGAGACTTTCGTAGAACGATTGTATTGAACCGGTGCTGAGGGGAGCGGTAAAATTTATAAAATTTGATTTATCAAACCTGAATTCTACTGACTCGTCGCAAAACTCGAATCGAATAACCGATGTATCTGTTTGTGCAGATCCATGCATTATTCCCGTCGCCGTAGTAAAAGCAAGAGATAATATGAGATATTTAATTTTCACAGGCAAAATTGCTCATACAAATTACTAAATATTAATTACATCGTATGGGCGAGGTTCAGCTTTCTAATTTCCGGAGCTGTGATCAGCCTCATTTAAACGGGGCCGGGAATTGAGCAGGCATGATGCAAGGGCCCCTGAAACTTAAACTGGCTAATGCGTCAGGCTGATGTCGCAGCCACTTCACAACTTATCTCCGGGATAAGGGTCGATAGTAACCAGGTTCATTCATAATATTAACAGGGTCCCTAAGGATCAGCATGTTTTACGGATAGTAATCACATTAAACATGAGTGTGTAGCAGAGCTCAATTGGTCGCTTCTAATCCCCATAAAATACAAGCGTACATAATCATACATGCTTTAGCAGGTTGCCTGGGAATAGCCCGGGTACGAATTTTATTCAGAAAATTTTAATGTACTATTGGATGTACCAAAATAGCAGGCTTCGGCTGAACGATATTGATAAGAAAGTTTCAAAAATATAGAAAAGCTGTTGCTTTTTTTTTGCCATGATTTGATAAACAAAAAAATCATCTGGATTTATTTTCTTTTGTTTGTATCCGCGTTTCTAATAATTTGAAAATCTCTTTTATTCTTGTCCGTATGGCCTGAAGTTCTTCAACGCTGGAATTTTTATCAAGCCCTTCAATAAATAATTTTGTTTCCAGACTTAATAGCTTTTTAAGTTGGTCTGATGAAAGTTGTTGCAGATAACGGTTCATATTTTACAGAATTAATAAAGAAAATATATGAATGGATAGCGAATCGGTGCAACGGCCTTTTAAGACTAAGCGGCCGTGCAGCTATATTATTTTAACCAATCAATAAATTCATAATGATTCAGTTGTTTATTCCATTTATAAATAGATTCATGCCATTTCATTTGTTTAATTTTACGGACAAATGTGGTATCCGGGTAATAAACTTCCAGTAACATTTTTTTGCTCAGGAAATGTACAGGGGCGATTAGGTTTTTACTGAAAAAAATAGTAATTCCAGATCCGGAACCTGGGGTAGAATAAATTGTGTAAATAACTATTTTGCCTGAATAATCAACTTTATACGGCTCGTTTTTATACATCCTGAAATCACATCCTTTTTTACGGTAACCCCATATATCATCATCAAAAAATTTGTAAGTGCTGTCTTTTGTTTTTATCCATACTTCATTATAATGCGCCAGGGGGCTTTTAAAAGATGTGCCAGGGCTTTCAGATTTATTGAAAGGTGACACAAGTTGGCGATGAAGAAAACCGGTATCTGAAAGATAAACCCCATTTTCAGCTGGATGACCGACCGGTTTCTGTGCAGCAGTGCTGACGCTACAGCATAAAAAAAGAGATATGAAGTGCCTGTTCATAGTTTTTGCATTTTGCTTGAATGGCAAGAAGATTATAGAGATTCTTTTATTTCATCATTTGCGTTTGCAATAATGATATCACCTGGTTTTAATTCCCCGTAGATTTCTGTTTTATCAACGGAAGAGTTGCCGGTACTAACATTAACTTTCATAATTTTCTTATCCTGAATTCTGAATACATATTTGCCTTCCGTGGAGGTAACGACTGCGGACTTTGGCACACATAAAACCTCGATATTCCCTTTGGGATGGAGTATAAGATCAGCATACATGCCTGATGACAAAAGACCTTCTTTATTCGGCACATCTATTTCCACTCTTTGTGAGCGATACTGAAGATTAATGTTGCCGGATTTACGGCTAATGGTCCCTGTCATTTTTTTGCCTTGCAAGGCACTAACATAAAAGAAGACCGTGTCTTTATCGTTAAGATTGCCCGCTATTCCTTCCGGTATATCCGCCTGTAAACGCAAATGATCCAGTTGTTTTAATTCGAGCATCGGTTGATCTTTTGCTAATGCACTTACGAGTGCTCCCGGATGAATATTCCGTTCCGTGATAATGCCATTGAAGGGTGCGGTGACTTTTAGATATCCCATCATCGTTTCCTGCATTCGCCAGTTTGATTTTTCTGCATTGCATAAGGCACTGTCAGCTTCCATTTTTGAATGTATCGTGGAAAGATCAAGGGGTGAAATAGCCCCCTCGGTTTTTGCAGCTTCGAGCAGACGGTTATAATGTTCTTTATCTATTGTAAAATCAGCCCTGCTGCGGGCATACTTTTCTTTTGCCTGTGTGACGGCCTGTTCCAATTCAGGCGCTTCCAGGACCATGAGCAGGCTTCCTTTGGAAACTTTTGAACCAATGTCTACCGGTACCGCCTTTACATACCCATTTACTTTGGGAAAAATACTTACTTCCATATAAGCTGCCAGTTGTGCCGGTAACTTAATTACCGATGCTACCGAACCTTTTTCTACTATCGCTTTATGGTATTCAGGGGAAGTTGTTTCCGGTATTGCTTTTTTCTCTGTCGCTTTATTGTCTGTGCAGCCGGTAATTAATAATAATACTGCCACGAATAAACTAATGTACTTCATGATGCTAAAGTTTTAATGTTTGAATCTTGGGGTAAAAGAGATATGGACACGAATGATGATTTTTGTCTCACCCAGCCATATACTAATGGCACAATGAAAAGAGCCGCGAAA
>JAOQAL010000399.1 GCA_025963615.1 Chitinophagaceae bacterium
GGTTGTATTAACGGCTACTTTAAATTTTGACCAGTTAAAAGAAAATGCAGTCAGTTCAAGAGTAATGGGAAGAATTGAAAAACTATATTTTAAAAATGCAGGCGACTATGTCGATAAGGGTGCAAAACTATTTGATGTGTACAGTGAAGAGCTGAATAATGCTAAACAGGAGTACCTGTTACAATTAGAGAAACAAAAAACATTGGATAATACCGTTATTGATTTTAGCCAGTTGGTTCAGAGTTCAAAGAATAAATTGTTATTATGGGGAATGAGTGAATCGCAAATACAGGAATTGGTAAAAAATAAAAAGGCTACCGCACTTACTTCTTTTTATAGTAATGCGGGTGGTTATATAACGGCAATGAATGTTAAGGAAGGAGATTATGTAGCAGAAGGCGGAACCGTGGTGCGATTGGCAGATCTTAATTCGCTATGGGCGGAGGCTCAGGTTTATTCTTCTCAATTATCAGGGATTACTATCGGCAGCCAGGCTATTGTTCAGTTTCCCGGTGTACAAGGCAAAGAAGTAAAAGGGAAGGTCGACTTTATGAATCCTGAAATTAATCCTGACACGAGAATCAATTTAGTGAGGATCTCTATTCCGAATCCCGGTCATCAATTAAAACCTGGAATGCAGGCCTTTGTTGTGATTAAAAACAGTGAGCGCCATACTTTGTCATTACCAACTGATGCAGTTATCCGGAATAGCAGGGGCGCTTCTGTTTGGGTGCAAATCAGTGGGCATAAATTCAAATACAAGATGGTGGAGATTGGTTTAGAAACTAATGACCGTGTTGAAATAAAATCGGGGTTAAAGGACGGAGATGCAGTTGTAATTAGGGGTGCTTATCTATTGAACAGCGAGTATATTTTTAAGGTGGGATCTAACCCCATGAAGGGGATGAAAATGTAACTGATTAATGCAATCTAAAAATAGTATAAATCGTTTCCATAATTCTGTAACGGTTGGGGAACGTGTCATGGTAGCTTTGTATTCAAAATAAATTACAATGACACACCAGTATAAAGTATCGGGAATGACCTGCACGGGATGCCAGGCAAAGGTTCAGGGATTGTTAGCACAGGTGGCTGATGTAAAAAATGTAAGTATTGATTTAGCTAAAGGCGAAGCTACCGTTGAAATGGGTAAACATATTGCAACAGATGATTTGAAAGCGGCGCTGCGGGACTACCCTAAATACCAATTAACAGAAGCTAATCATCAGCCTAAAGCAGTTGCTCCTGTTCCTGTTGAAGAAGAAACAATCTCATGGATAGAAACATATAAGCCCATTCTTCTAATCTTCGGCTTCATTACAGGTATTACCGTGCTTATCGAATATATGCACGATGAGTTTTTCTGGATGCGGTGGATGAATCATTTTATGGCCGGCTTCTTCCTGGTTTTTTCCTTCTTCAAATTACTGAACCTGAAGGGCTTTGCAGAGAGTTATCGCATGTATGATATTGTGGCAAAAAAATGGAACGGTTGGGGGTATGTCTATGCTTTTACTGAACTGGCGTTGGGCGTTGCGTTTCTTACAGCGTTCAACCCCGTACTTACCAATATCGTTACCTTTATGGTAATGGCGGTGAGCATTATTGGTATACTGCAAACTGTGTTCAATCAGCGTAAAATAAAATGCGCCTGTTTAGGCGCTGTCTTTAATTTACCCATGAGTACCGTCACCATAATTGAAGATGCACTGATGATCGGCATGAGTGGAGTGATGTTATTGACCATGTTATAATATCTGCAATAAAATCAATATCCTCCACTATGCATGTCTTAGCAAAAAAAGCAAAGCTTTCTCCAGAGCCGGTTTACCAGCAGTATTGCCCCATGAAAAAAGCTTCGTGGCTTAGCAACAACAAGACAATCCAAAATCTTTATTATGGCAATGCCAAAGGGAAAATTAAATTGGAAGTAAATGTACAGTGACCGTGAATTAAGGAGCCAGTAAGAAATATTATTGCCAGCCAATAGGTAGAAAGAGAAATGATGAAGGCTAAATTAAAAGTAGTGGGCAAGCAGTGCCGTCAAATCAATAAGTCTATTATAATAGTAAGAGTATGAAAAGGAAAATAACAATAGCCCTGCTGTTTGTCATCAGTTCATTAGCGCAGGCTCAGGAAATAAAGGAAATTGATACCGGTAAAAAGGAAACCAAACGGCTAATACAGCGCGTAACATATACCTGCCCCATGCACCCCGAAATACATGCCACTAAACCTGGGAATTGTCCAAAATGTGGTATGAAGTTAATTAAGGAAAAACCGAAAGCGGCTCCAAAACCTGTCGCTGAAAAGTCCGGAAAAAAGCAGCTATCCAAAGATGACTTCAAGGCAAAATCAATGGATGTGGGAAAGAAAGATACTATGCAGATGAACAATATGAAAATGTCTTCAGCTGATAGTCAGCCACAACCCACAACGTACACCTGTGTAATGCACCCTGAAATTCATTCTCCCAAACCGGGCAATTGCCCTAAGTGCGGGATGAAGTTAATTAAGGAAAAGCCCAAGGCAGTGTCAAATCCAACAGAGAATAAGCAAAGTGAAATGCAAATGCCTGAGGACACAGCTATGGAGAAGTCAATGGATATGGACAAAATGAAAATGGATGATACTGTGGGAAAAATGGATATGCCAAATGTAAACTTAGGCCCCCTAACAACTATTGTGAACAATACTCCAGCCCATACGGTGAGTTACGATTTGTATATTGCCGATACCACCGTAACATTCGGAAAAAAATCGAAACGGGCCATTGCCGTAAACGGGCAAATCCCCATGCCTGTATTAACATTTACAGAAGGTGATACGGCAGAAATATATGTGCACAATAATTTAGATGAAGAAACATCCCTGCATTGGCATGGTCTATTTTTACCTAATCAAATGGATGGCGTAGCCTTCCTTACACAAATGCCTATCAAGCCACACAGCACCTATCTGTATAAATTTCCTATCAGGCAGCATGGCACGCATTGGTACCATAGTCATAGCAAATTGCAGGAACAAATCGGAATGTACGGCGCTTTTATAATGAATAAGAGAAAAGAGTGGGATATTCCTACCATTCCTGTTGTATTAAGTGAATGGACGGATATGAAACCGGAAGAAGTGCACCGGAGCCTGCGAAGCGCCACGGATTGGTTTGCCCTCAAAAAAGGAGCGACCCAAAGCTATGCAGAAGCCATAAAAACAGGGCATTTCAAAACAAAGGTTACGAATGAATGGAAACGGATGAATGCCATGGATGTGAGCGATGTGTACTATGATAATTTTTTAATTAACGGAAAGAATCAAAACGAGCAACCACAATTTAAAGCAGGTGATAAGGTAAGGTTACGGATAGCAAACGGCGGAGCATCAGATTATTTTTGGCTTACTTATTCAGGCGGAAAAATAACAGTGGTAGCAAGTGACGGCAATGATGTAGAACCCGTAGAAGTTGACAGGTTAATTATAGCAGCTTCTGAGACCTACGATGTTGTTGTAACCATTCCGGAAAACATGAGGTATGAATTTTTGGTAACAGCGGAAGACCGTACCAAATCCGCTTCGCTTTGGTTAGGAAGCGGTATGAAGATGCCGGCCCAAAAATTACCCAGGTTAAAATATTTTGCGGGTATGAAGATGATGAACGATATGATGGATATGAAGGGAAATATGATTGAAATGGAAGGAATGAAAATGCAAAACCAGGAAATGGATATGAACACGGTAATGTATCCGGAAATAACTGGTCCTGAAAATCCAAAGGATGGGGCTCAAATGAAAAACCATGATAAGACTCCAGACGATACAATGAAAATGAATGGAAAAAAAATGCAGATGAACAATCACCAACGCGGCATGATGGGCATGGATATGGATAATAGTTCAGATATTGTAACGCTCAATTATGGTATGCTGCGCTCTAAAGAGAACTCGACTTTGCCAGCCGGTCCGTGGAAGGAATTGAAATTTGATTTGACAGGCAATATGAGCCGGTACGTCTGGAGTCTTGATAATAAGGTTGTTTCTGAAAGCGATAAGATTTTAATAAAAAAAGGTGAAAACATAAGGATTATTCTTTTCAACAATAGTATGATGCGCCACCCGATGCACCTGCATGGCCATGATTTCAGGGTTTTAAACGGACAGGGTGAATATGCGCCTTTGAAAAACATTATAGATATTATGCCCATGGAAAGGGATACCATAGAATTTGCGGCCAATGAACTGGGCGGCGATTGGTTTTTTCATTGCCATATTTTATATCACATGATGAGTGGAATGGGCAGAGTTTTTAGATATGATAACAATCTTCCTAATCCTGAAATACCTGATCCAAAATATGCACAGCGTAAATTATTTCAGGATGACAGGATGTTTCACACCATGGCACGTATTGGAATAGAGAGTAATGGTAGTGATGGGGAAGCTATGCTTGTAAATACCCGTTATAAACTCAGCACCATGTGGCACCTGGGTTATCACGATATGCATGGCTATGAAAATGAAACCATGTTTGGCCGTTACTTAGGAAAAATGCAATGGTGGTTTCCATATGTAGGTTTTGATTATCACTACAAAATGGAAGGTGGCGTAAAAAATATTTTCGGCAGTGAAGAAAAAAACTGGTTTGGACAAGCCAGTAATAAAACCAATCGTAAAACAGTGGTGGCAGGTATTGCATACACCTTACCTACTCTTGCAATTGCAGATGCAAGAATAGATGGCAATGGAAAATTCCGTTTCCAGTTAAGCAGGGAAGATGTACCTGTTACACCAAGGCTACGCTTTAACTGGATGATAAATACTGATAAAGAATATGCAGCTGGCTTTAGGTATATTCTTACAAAATACTTCTCTCTTTCCTCTCACTACGATAGTGATATGGGATTGGGGGGAGGTATAACAATAACTTATTAAAAAGGTTTCTCAATTTTTTTATACCCAATTAAAATTTAGTTGGGTTAGGGTTTCCGGTAATATTGTTCAATAGGTAAGAAATTCTTTCATTCCTGTTAATATGGTTTTTTATCCTCCCCAACTCTAATAAATTGAATGCCATTGTATCTGTAACAAACACACAGGTAATGCTGATTATATTTCAAATATTTTCTGATAGTAAATTAATTTGGTAAAAAATTTTGGCTTTATATTTCTAAAGAAATAGATCCTCTTCCGTTTTACTTTACTTACAGGGCATTTTTAATTAGACATAATATACTTGTTTTGCAATTACTTCTTTAATTGAAATCCAACATCTGAAGGATCTAAAACTCTCACATTATTTCTGGTAGAGGAAACCTCATCTGCTCCAATATCCAGAGGAGAAACTCTTGCCTGGCCGTCCATATCGACTGTAATCAGGGAATAATTCCCTGTTGCGGCATTTATAGCCGGGCTATTTTTTTGAAGATGAAAAATTCCTGTTGCATCCTTTGCAAGTTTTGGATCTATAATTTTATATCCTTCTTTCGGCATATCTCCTGCACCTTCTGTATTAAAAATAATGTTGCCTTCCCATGAGGGATTTTTTGAAGGCCCAACAATGGATGCAGCAGCTCCTCCACCCTGGATAATATTATTTGCAACAGTAATAAATGTAGAGCCAAGTCCGTCCTTACGTGCAGTTTGTACAATGTTGGTTTTATTATTCACAAGTGTATTGAATGCGATCAAAACTCTGTCAGGACGATCATGCGAAACCAGTGGTGCTCCATCTGCAACCTCTGCACCGCCATTACCAATGTTTATAGCAATGCTGCAATTTTCGAAGTAATTACTATGAATGATGTGATCATCCCCAAAAATTCTAAGGCCCGGAGTATTGATAAAATAATTGCCGTAGACCAAACATTTATTTCCATGACGTAAAGTAAATTGTGCCGGGCAATTACGAATTGTATTGTAACGAAGTGTAACTGCAGATGCCTTGATGGAGATCAATTCATTCTCTCCTGCACAATCTTCAAAAAGATTATACTCAACAATGCTGTTGCTTGATGAAAGACTAAATCCACTAAGACCAAATTGAAATGCTTCAGCACCATTTTTACCTCCCTGGTCTTTATGACTTTTAAAATAATTATGATGTATCCAAAGTCTTTCAGCTATCTGGCTGCCGGTACCACGAATGGCCAGAAATCTCCCCATGGCATTTTTATTTTGAAAGCTGTTGTGATCAACTTCATTATCATTTCCGGCGATAGTTAAATCCTCTCCATCACCGGGAGTTTCAAAAATATTATTTGTCCACCTGCAAAACGTGCTGCCCGACGATGATTTAGCTTTTGAAGCTGCATGAGTGAATTTAAATCCTTTGATAATAATATAAGCCGAAAGATTTGCAAGATTAAATCCACTTGCTCCTGTGATCTCTGCCTCTCCCGGATTTTGCGCCGCTATGGTTATGGGCTGAGAAGCGGTACCTGATCTGCTTATAGCAATATCAGCAGTAGTTGTATAAACGCCTTTCGCAACAAGAATAATATCCCCGGGCTTTGCATT
>JAOQAL010000424.1 GCA_025963615.1 Chitinophagaceae bacterium
AAACAGTGGATTTTGCACAGTTAATAACGCAAAAACGGGAATAATAGTGTGTCGGTCGACATTGGGGAAGCATTGAGGATCAGGCGGGTAAATTTAAAAGATGGGGAGAGCTTTGTATATTTATGAATTGTATGCCCTTATTAAAAGCTGACTATGTTGATTGAGACTTTAAAACTATTATTTAAAAGAGACCTTAACAAACTGAAGACTGAAATAGCATCATACCAAAGCGAAGAAAAACTTTGGCATATTGAAAAGACTATCGCAAATTCTGGAGGCAATCTTTGTTTACATTTAATCGGAAACCTTAACAACTATATTGGAGCAGAAATCGGGAAGTCAAATTATATCCGGAACCGGGAACTTGAGTTTTCGTTAAAAGATATTCCCCAGGCGGAATTAATAAAAAAAATTGAGAGTACCATTATTGTTGTGGATGCATCGCTTGATAAAATAAGCGATGAGGACATGGAACATGAATATCCCTTATTGGTTTTTGATAAGAAAACATCAACCGGTTATCTATTAGTACATCTCGCGACACATTTAACCTATCATCTCGGGCAGATTAATTATCATAGACGATTATTAGACACCAAGGATTGAAAAACTAAATTTCCGGATATGGATTTCCGCAAAACCAGTAAGCAACCATAAACCAGCTAATATGAGATTTGATTTCGCAGACCAGATCAGACAAAAAACAGATAATGAACTTAATGATATATTCATTAATGCCGGCGATTATAATCCTGAATTTGTAAGGCTCGCAGAGGAGGAATTGAAAATAAGGAATATCGACATGGATACATCGAAACAAGTGAAGGAAAAGATCGTGCAAACAGAAAAAATACATTTGTCTGAAGGTAAAGCCGGAAGCCCGCTTTATATTTTCCTGTGCTTTGTTCTTGCATTGCTGGGCGGGTTCCTTGGTATTTATGCGGGTTATATTTATAGTCAATCCAAAACAAAGACTAATGAAGGAGAAGAATTTTATGTTTATAATGAAAACACCAGGCAACTTGGTACAACGATGATGTGGTTGGGAATCGCAGTTTTTGTTTTTTTCTTACTTCGCCGTATAATTACCTCATAAAATTGTAAACTATTTAACCTGTGAATTTAAATTTCTGAATAGAATGCCGGAAAAAGTGAAAATCCTGAAAACAGAGGTCCTTTCTGATAATTGGTACACCCTGAGAAAAATAACCTATCAATATTTAAACAAGGACGGTGCGTCTGAAACTCAAACAAGGGAAGCTTATGACCGCGGGAATGGCGCCACCATCCTGCTTTATAATAAAGAACAGGGTATGGTAATTCTTACACGGCAATTCCGTTTGCCAACATTTGTAAATGGCAATAAGACCGGGATGCTTATTGAAGCCTGTGCAGGTCTGCTGGACAAAGACAACCCGGAAGATTGCATCCGTCGCGAGACCGAGGAAGAGACCGGGTATAGAATTACCGGTGTCCGCAAAATATTTGAAGCTTATATGTCACCTGGATCTGTGACAGAAATTTTATACTTTTTTATTGCACGATATGATAAGTCCATGAAAATTCATGAAGGCGGCGGTATAGAACACGAACAGGAGAACATTGAAGTGTTGGAAATGCCAATCAAAAAGGCCATGGAAATGATTGATACCGGTGAAATAAAAGACGGGAAAACAATTATGCTGCTCCAATATGTAAAGCTGCATAAGATTCTATAAAACCAACTAAAAAAATGCGCCAAATCTAATGGATCAGGAAACGCGTCAACACCTGGAAAACCTTCACAGGAATGACCGTGATCAGCGTTATGCTTCTTTTCAATTTATTATCAGGCTTACCCAACAGCCTGTTGACTGGGCATATGAAAAATGGGATGATTTGTTAGCGCTGCTTAACAGTAAGGATAATCACGAACGGGCGATCGCGGCCCAGTTGCTGAGCAGCCTTGCTAAAAGCGATCCTGAACAAAGGATGCTGAACGATCTTGATAAATTAATGGCCGTAACAAAAGATGAGCGGTTTGTAACAGCAAGGCATTCCCTACAATCATTATGGCAGATAGGAATAGAAGGAGAAGCGCTCCGGAGGAATCTAATGGATCGCCTGGGTAAACGGTTTGAAGAATGCATTACTGAAAAGAATTGCACGTTGATCCGTTATGATATTATTGAAGTATTCCGGAAGATATACAACCAGGTGCCAGATGACAAAATAAAAACCAAAGCCCTTTCGCTTATTGAAACAGAAGAAGATCAAAAGTATCGAAAGAAATATGCCGGCTTGTGGAAAAGCGTTTCCTGATCTTAAATGGATTCACACGAATAATAACTTATACGGGTTTAAATTTTAGAAATCATTGCATGGCTGCCTGGAAATTCCACTATTTAACTTCTACCACCTCCACAATAACACTGCTCCTCCTTGCATTCACATCCGGGTTAAAACCAATTGTCATCAGGTACTCACCGGAAAGTACCATGTCGGCCCCTAATGTTGATTGTGTGCCGGGATATAAATTGATTTCTTTGATGCTGTATTTCTTTTTCGGGTCTAAACCTTTTAAACGAACTGGTGTTTGCGATACGGTGGGGATCATATAGCGGTTGCCGGTTAGATAGGAAAATACAACGGCCCTGCTTTTATTTTCATTCACACACATCAAGGAAGCAAAAGGTTTTTCCCAGGGATTTACCAACCGGTACAGATCACCATGCCAAACCACGTCACTGATAGATCTATAATTTACGACCGCCTGCTGACTGAATTGCAAATCTTTTTCGCTGAGTTTACTTACTACAATGTCATAACCCATTTTACCCATCATGGCTACATCGGTTCTGAATTTAAGCGGGAGGCTGCTCCAGTCCGTTATATGATTGCAGGTAGCAATAGCCGGAAAGAAATACGAAGATTCCCACTGAATAAATATTCTTTCCAGTGGATCGGTATCGTCACTCGGCCAGAACTCTGTGAAATATTTTAATGCTTCATAATCTACGCGGCCGCCACCGCCGGAACAAAGCATCATCGGCACCTTCGGATATTTTGCACGGATTTTTTCCAGCACCTTATATAAACCTTTCACGTAATCAACGTACAATTGCGTTTGCAGTTGGCCGGTTCTTTTAAGGTAGGCTGAGTTTGCATTAAATGTGACGGCATTGCAGTCCCACTTGATGAATGCGAGATCCGGATTTTTAATGAACAGGGTATCGAGTATTCCATAAACAAAATTCTGAACTTCGGGATTACTGAGATCCAGCACCAATTGATTACGGAAATAATATTCCGGACGTTCGGGCTGACGAATGACCCAATCTCTGTGTTTTTCATATAACTCACTTTTAGGATTCACCATTTCAGGTTCTAACCAGATGCCAAATTTTAGTCCCGCGTCTTTAGCTTCCTTCACTAGGTAGCCAATTCCATGCGGCAGTTTGTTTACATTCTCCTGCCAGTCCCCTAACCCCGCACGGTCACTATTGCGTGGATATTTATTGCCAAACCATCCATCATCCAGCAAAAACATATCAACACCTAATTTTTTTCCATCTTTAAAAAGTCCCGCTAGTTTGTTTTCATCAAAATCAAAATAAGTAGCTTCCCAATTGTTCAGCAGGGTTAGCCTGGAACCTTCGCCATCCAGCAAGCGGTACTTCCTTGCCCAGTTGTGCAGGTTGCGACTGGCTTCGCCCTTACCATGTTCTGTATAGGTGGTGATAAATGAAGGAGTTTTAAATTCCTGGTTTGGTTTCAACAAATATTCTGATGCATGCGGATTAATACCGGCAATCAAACGAAGGTTGTGGTAAGAGTCCATTTCTAAATCAATTTGAAAATTGCCTGACCAGCCCAAGGTGCCAAATAGCACCTTACCTTCATCTTCCGTTGAGGGTTTATCGAATGACAGCATAAACGTGGGTGGCTGAAAAAGATTAGCCCGGGTACCCAGTTTTGAATCCAATACTTTGATCCCTGCCGTTAATAGCGTTTCTTCTGGTTTCATTTCCCTGGCCCAGGTACCGTGATAATGGGTGAGATAATAATCATCAGCGATAAAATAAAGGTTGGACGAGGCATATTTATTCAATGTGATGGGTTTCTTTTCTTTGTTCACAATGACCGTCCATTGCTCCATTACATTTTCCGCTGCATACACTTTATAATTGAGGGTTACTTCAACAGCATAAACAGGATCTTTCAATAATACCGTGGTTACACTGACATTCTCATCTTGTTTGCTGGTTTGATGACTGATATATTGCAGATCGAGGGACGTGTTACCATCGCCATGGGTAATGCGGATGGCGGGTTCCACCAGGCTCCAGGACCCACTGGGTGTGTAGGCTGAGTTATAAATACCGGCATTATTTTCTTCCTGGCGGTATTGGCGGGGAATAGTTCCATAATCATTGCCAGGCCCCAACTTCCTGCCAAAATAAATAATCCCCAGGTGATTGTCTTTATCTACCTGCAGCACCAACGCGTTCTGGCTGGTTTCAATAGGGATTAATACATGCTGCCCGGCTAACCATGTTGAAAACAAAAAAGTGCAGAAAACTAAGAAAAGTGTATTCTGTTTTCCAGGAAAAAAAGGGGTGAAGATTATGGACATTCTCATGGCAATAGTCAGGTTGATTAATAAATTATTGTTTGCTAAAGATACAGTTCTAAAGAATATTCAAATCGACATAGAAAAAATTCTGATGATAATTATGCTATGAGTTTAAATCGTCTCAACTTTAGTTCTTCTGATTTATCTTTAACCAGGCCAAACAGGCACCCGCCACTACCATAAACCATACTGTGAGATGAACCCGGTAAAAATTTTCTTTCCTGCTTTATTCCTGCTGGCGATTAACGGTCGTTCACAGGAAAGCGATAAAGCCAGTACCGCGGACATTTTTAAGGTAACTTTCTTTAATCCTGGGATAAGCTATGAAAAAGGAATCGGGAAGTTTCAAACTCTCTATGCGCAGGCTTTTTTGAATACATCTTTTTCATTGGGTTATTCAAGCTCCCCGGGGAACTACTTCAAGTTTATATTTTGACCCTGCCTTGATGTTACAATACCGCTATTACTATAATGCCGCGCGACGGGAGAAAAAAGGTAAACGGATCGCTATGAACAGCCTGAATTATTTAAGCCCCTTTTTTGAAACTGTTTTCTTCAAAAAGAGCACCTATACCTGGGAAGATGTTGAAACATATCGCCGTACGATAAATACAATTGGATTGGTCTGGGGAATGCAAAGAAATTATAACAGCCGGTTTAGTTTAGATTTTGAATCAGGGATAGGTTATCGTTTTGGAAAAATAACTTCTCAAAGTAGCAGCGGACAAATAAGTACCCGGACCGGGGGTGCGATGACCCTGATCATAAATATAAATTTAGGAATTTGGCTAAATAAGCGACAGTGAAATACCTTTTCGGACAAAGACTGTTTGTGAATGCAGGTCAAGTCATGGCTGCTAACAGGCCATAATCCACTGTACAAACTACATGAATGAAACCCGTATTTATAAAGACAAGATTCAACATGATGGTTTCGCCATCATTGACGATGTTTTTTCGATGCCGGAAGTTGATTCATTACTACAGGCAATATCGCAGGTTGATACAACTAAACCAGCATTCCGGAAGACAAGTGACTTGTTTGCAATCCGTCAATTTTTAAAAGAAGTTCCGGAAACACAGGATTTGATTTTTACCAATCGGTTTAAAGCGATCATTTCACAGCTTTTGGGTGACGATTATTTTACTGTAAAGTCAATTTATTTTGATAAGCCGGAACAATCAAACTGGTTTGTTGCTTATCACCAGGATTTGACAATTTCAGTAGCTGAAAAAATTGAGATGGCGGGTTTCAGTTCATGGACCGTGAAGCAAAATCAATTTGCGGTTCAACCACCTCGTGATACGTTAGAAAATAATTTTACCATCCGCATTCACCTGGATGATACAGACGAACACAATGGGGCATTAAAAGTTATTCCAAAATCTCATTTAAAAGGAATTTACAGACCGGAGACGATCGACTGGTCAATTGAAAAAGAAACAATCTGCACCGTAAATAAAGGAGCTATCATGATTATGCGGCCCTTACTTCTTCATGCATCAAACAAAACGACCAATAACCATAAACGCAGGGTTATACATCTTGAGTTCAGTAATTGTTCTCTACCTGGCGGTTTGCAATGGTCTGAGCTTAGGGCAGGGAAATCCATCGCTTGATATTGAGTTGTCCTGTATTGAACTTAGTCACTGGCCGCCGCCTTACCACCGCCCAACCACAACAATCCATCAATAATAAACCGGTTCTGAATTTTATTATCAAACTGGAATGATAATTCTTTATTGGTCTTATGTTCGTAATCGATGTCGTTATGGCCCATGTTTACGTAGATCATTTTATAATTCTTATTGCTCCAGGCAACAGGGTAGCAACCGCTATGCCATATTTCATAAGGTTTAGGTCCGGTGCCCAGCGGGAAACTGGCAGAGTCGATGGATAAAAGTATTTTGATATCGGGGTTCTTTTGCAAATCTTTTTCCCAGCTATACCATTCATTGGGTGAAGATTTAAATGTTTGAGGTAACCGCCGGGTGGCAGGATGCTTTCCATCCTCAACCCGCAGAACAGCGGATGTGGGCCTCCAGGTATTTCCTTTGTATTGGCCGGCACCGATAAAAACATTGTGATACCAATCCCAATCCTGCGGGTAGGCGGAGGGTGTTAAAGCAAAACCGGCAAAATGAAATCCCATCCACGCACCGCCATTTTCCATATATTTTTTAAATGCTTCCCGTTGTGCCGCTGCTTCCGGCCGGGTATCTAAAAACAGAACAACCTGGTAATGAGAAAGAAATTCTTCATTCAGGTTATTCCAGTCGCTGGTTGAATCATACGAAAAATTATACTTCGTTGCCATTTTGGGAAACCAACGGTTCGCTTCATGCACATAACTAATATGCGCCTGGTCATTTTTGGCCGTAAAAAAGGCAATGACCTTAAATGCGGGTTTATTGTTTTGAGCCCCGCCTTCAATAACCAGGCAAAAGAAAGTTATAACGATAACGGATAGTTTAAAGAATGCATTCATGTTTTTATCTTATAAAATCAAAGAATGAATATATCATTGAATTCTGGTTTCGAAAAATATCAATTCCTGATCAATTTACTTTACGGAAGAAAGAATATCTTTCTACTGCCAATCAATAGCTCATTATTCTTAATGCCATAAACGTTGAAATAAAATGGGCTGGAATGGACTCCCTGGTTTATTTACACGCATACTATGTCAATGAACAATTCCGGATTATTTTTTAAAAAAATGTTGCCTGTTGCACTGGCATTGGGTACGGCCTGGGCGGCCCGCGGTCAGATCGGACATGAATACGGCGCTGCATGGGCGGGAAGTATCGGGGTAGCTGCGGCTATCAGCTTGTCGGGACGAAAAGATTGGTACAGTCGTTTTCCCGTAGTGGCTGCCCTGGGAGCCATTGCCTGGGGTACCGGCGGTATTATCAGTTACGGTAAAGTGGTGGGCTTCGGACACGCTGCGGATTACCTCAACACCAGTTATGGACTCGTGATGTTATTGTTTATAGGCGGCTTGTATGGATTTTTAGGTGGTGGGATAACCGGGTTGGCACTGGAATCCTCCCCTGAAAAAAAAGTGGATTGGGCTGCCTTGATGACCCAACTATTTGCAGGCGGCTATTTATGCTGGGGGCTTTTTATTTTCGAACTGGAATGGTTTATGACACCACCCCGTTCAGAATTATGGGCCGCCTGCCTGGGAGCTGCCCTGGCATTGGGTTGGTGGCTGTACCGTAACGGGTACACACATGCGCTGCGCACCGCGTTCTTCAGTGCATTGGGTGCCGGTTTTGGTTTTGGATTTGGCAATTTCCTGCAACGAATGGGACAGGCTTCCGGCATCAACTTCAATTGGTGGAATGTGATGGAATATTCAATCGGCTTCTGTGGCGGCCTG
>JAOQAL010000435.1 GCA_025963615.1 Chitinophagaceae bacterium
AAAAAGAACGGTATTGATGTGCAGGGTGTTCCGGGAAATCAAAAATGGAATAGTTATAAAATTGATACCCGATGGCCGTAAGGAAATGTAAAACATTGCTATTTCTTATTAGCCGGTAGCTATAAGCCACATTCAAGTGTTTCTTAACACCCATTGCCGAACCAAGATAATCCATGTTCAATAAGGATGCCATTGAAAAAGGGGTCAGGTTATAATTACTGCTGCTTTTTTTTGCGACATGGAATCCACGAAGATTTAGTTCCGTTTCAAATTGCGTATTATCAAAATTGAAGACATCTTTGAGCGCCATCTTACCGGCATATTGGTCCAATAGTATCAGGTATATATCCGGTTTCTGGCAGGTATCACAAGGATCGATATTTGCAGTGCCTGGGTTAAGCAATCCATTTTTAACAGGTAAGGTTAATTTGGTAAACAGCCAGCCAGTATCGATAAATATAAGTATCAGCAATAAAATATTCAGGTAAGCGCTAAACGACTGTAAGGATTTTTTCCTTTTTTTTAACCCAATAATTATGGCCAGGAAAAGAAGAAGGCTAACCGGTAATATAAAGCGGTATTGTGAAAGGAATGGGGGAGAAGAAATGCTTTTTAAAAGATCCTGGATGTTACCAAAAAAGAAATGATAAGCCATCATGAAAAAAGCAAAAATGGCTGCTTTTGTTAAATCATGGTAAAAGAACCACGCAATACCGG
This sequence comes from Chitinophagaceae bacterium, assembly GCA_025963615.1. GTDB lineage: Bacteria > Bacteroidota > Bacteroidia > Chitinophagales > Chitinophagaceae > JAFDYH01. The sequence goes on from JAOQAL010000435.1 coordinate 718, forward strand.
CCATGGCTGACGCGGTTCCTATATACATAAACATTAGTAACAGCGCATCGTTAACAGGTACAGCATTATAATTCCCCAGGAATCCATGCAGGACAAAAAATACAGGAAGCAGGAAAAGGAATACAGGCTTATTTTTTGCAACAGAGATGACCTGTTTTTTTTTCAGCATAATAATTAGTTTGCCCTTATTAAAATACCGGGAATAAAAATGGGTCCAAACGATCTTCTCCGGGCAGTATGAATGCCATTTAGTGAATGGTAAATCGTAAAATTAATGGCAGCGGTTGCCTGGACTTCACCAGCACTGGATATAAAAAGCGTTTTCTTTTTTATTTTATTTGTCTGTATAAATTACATTGAAACACTGTTATTTTACATCTGCTATGTGGCCTATCTATGTGAATCATCCTTTTTTGAAACACATAAGAATCAATAGAAAAACATAGGATAACACATAGATTAACGATCATGATAAGAGTCGGGTAATCTATGGTCTTAATTAGCTTTTGTTTAAAAATAAAGTTGCAGCCATGCATATCAGTGTTGTTATTCCGACCTGCGAACGCAAAGGCAGGTTGCTTTCCCTGCTTCAAAACCTGGATCGTTCGTCCTGCCTGGTTGACGAAGTTATTATCGTAGATTCAGGGAATGACAAGCTTTTGCCTGCTGACTATTCCAGGTTCACGAATCTTAACATTCAGTATGTATTATCGGAAAGGTCGGTTTGTATCCAGCGTAATATAGGGATCCGGCTGGCCGTGTCACCGTGGATATTTCTTTGCGATGATGATATTGAAATACCGGCAGATTACCTGCAGCAACTGGTTATTCATGTTAATAAATATCCGGAAACAGGAGCCGTTTCGGGGCTTTGGCTTCAGAAGGAAAACAGTGGTTGGAAAGCAACCTACCCGGTTGATTCTGCCCGCATGCTATTTTGGAAATTTATTTTTCAACTAGGCATCTGGGGTGAAATAAATTGTGCCGGCCATAACACAGTGACCAGGAAGATCAAACAATACTATAAGGGAAAAGGAAATCATATTTCAAAAGCGGGCTGGCCGGTCAATATTGATTTTACAGGCGAATATGCCATATGTCCTGTCTATAGCCTGGGGGCGTCTTTGGTAAAAAAAGAATGGCTGGTTCAGTCGCCGTATGACGAAGTTCTCGACCCGCACGGCATCGGGGATAATTATGGCGTCGCGGTAGATTTTCCGGGGCCTGGTATTCATATAGTCAACGATGTTTTTGTTTATCATCACAAAGAGCCGGTGAACCGATTAAAAGAATCGTTGCAATATTACCGCAGAACACTGGCGCTTGATTATTTCATCAGAACAAAACCCCGGTTAAAGCATATCAACAAGTATCGGGTTCTTTGGTCTTTGACAGGCAATTTATTGAGTTTTTTATGGGTCCGGGATGGCGTTATGGTCAAAGCCGGATATAAGGCCATTTCAAAAATTATTCTTAATAGAAATCCATATTTCATGGCAGGTAAAGCAAAAAGGAAAATAGCCGAGCCCATGTTATAAAAAATGAATCACTCCACGTTTTGATCCCAGTCAAGACATGCTGATCATTTTCAGTATTTATTTATAAACGCCGATGCAACTATTGAATGTTCATATTATTGGTCAGGAGGCGCTAAAGCACATTCACATTGAAGACGCTAAAATTAAAACTGTAGCAGCAGATGAAAAATTATTGCCGTTCACTGCAAACGAAACGCGATTGATCTTTGAGGGTGCCATGGCCTTTCCGGGATTGATTAATTCGCATGATCATCTCGATTTCGACTCATTTCAGCAAACAGGTAACCGTATTTATAATAACTATATTGACTGGGGAGCGGATATACATAAAAAGAATAAGGAGCAGATCAATAATGTTCTGAAAATACCCGAATCACTTCGTATCCATTGGGGAGTCTATAAGAACTTACTGGCAGGAGTTACCACGGTCGTTCATCACGGCAAGAGACTGGTTATAGGCAATGATTTGATCAATATATTCCAGAAATGCCAGACAATCCATTCTGTTAATCGCGGAAAGAACTGGAGGTTTCACCTTAATAAATTACGCAACAGAAAGCAGCCTGTTGTGATACATATTGGAGAAGGCACTGACGATAAATCCCGGCTTGAAATAGACCAGCTTATAAAATGGAATTATTTAAAACGCAGTATGGTTGGGGTACACGGTATAGCTTTGAATGAAAAGCAAGCTTCTTCATTCAAAGCGTTGGTCTGGTGTCCGGCTTCAAACGATTTTCTATTTGGGAAAACAGCAGCAATCGATAGGTTAAAACATAGAACAACTATTTTGTTTGGTACAGATTCCACGCTGACCGCAACATGGAATATATGGGATCACCTGAGATTAGCCAGAGATAAAAAGCTTTTAACAGATGCAGAACTTTTCGATGGGTTGACTGTCAAACCCGCTGAGGTCTGGAGTCTGAATGACACAGGAAAGCTTACGGGAAATCAGTGGGCTGATATTGTCGTTGCCAAGCCAGGAAACCATCAGGAGAAATGGGAGGCATTTTATAACCTAAACCCGGAAGATATCTTATTGATTATTCATCGGGGAAATATCCGGCTATTTGATGCCGGACTAATGGACCAGGTTAAAAAAAATAATATTCCCATAGCAGGCTTTTCAAAAATATATATTAGTGGAACAGGTAAGTATGTACAGGGTGATGTTCCGGGGCTAATGAAAGAAATCCGGGAGTATCATCCAGGTATAACCTTTCCTTTTACGACCGGTTGATGGTCAGGCTGTAAGTGAGTTGCCAATCAACTGAATCAGCTCATTTTTTCGATTTTTTGTAACCGGGATTCTATCACATGTTGGTAATGGAGGCTGGCTACTCCGGCAATCGCATCAAAAGAAAGATTTTTATTAAAAAAATCAATACAGGCGGCTGCCTCATTTTTTAAAGGTTTTTTCAGGACGGCAGTTATGGCATTCACAAATGAATATTTATTTCCCGGCTCCCACAGGGCTCCCAGCTGGCCGCCCTTTGTCATCATGCTGAAACTCGGGATATTGGTAATGACCGGTATACAACCACAGCGCAATGCTTCACTTAATGCATAGCCGCTGCCTTCATAATGACTGCCCAATACGAAGTAATCTGCGCTGTCATAATACCGTTCTATCTCATGATGTGCAATCTTTCCCAATAGATGAACCCTTGTTTTTAAAATTTCAGAAAAATTGATCTTTGTATTTACTTCATTTAGTAGTTTATCCTCAGCAAATATCATGTACAAATGCGCATGGGGGTATTTTTCAACTATAGATTCAAAACCTTCCAATACTGTTAAAGGATCTTTATTATCATCTAACCTGCCAACCCAGAGAAAAACAGGGCTACCGTTCATGCCTGTTTCTTTTCTGGCCATAGCTCTATCAGCATAGGCAAGGGTTCTTGCGGAATCTCTCCCGGCATAATTAAAAAAAGTGGCGCCTTCCATTACCGGCATGATTTTACTGTACTTTTTTTTAGTCATAAACCAGTCCTGGCCCTGGTCTGCCGTGGTAAAAAAAAGCCGTCAGCAATACTATTTACGAGATTATGAAAAATTCTTTTTTTCTTTCCAGGCGGTTTGCCGCCGTGATGTTGGATTATAATAGCCGTTTTTTTGTTAAGTAGTAGCTTCAATAGAAACGTTTGTAAGGAAAGCGTGAAATTATGCAGGTGAATCAGGTCAGCGTCCAGGGCGCTTATTTTTCTTAAAAATTTTACCGGCAGACGCCAACCGCTGAACGTTGCTTCCAGTTGATCGCTTATAAAATAATATTGTACTTTATTTTTTTGAAAGGAGCTTTCCCTCCTAAACCGGCTCACGACGATCACTTCAATATTTCTTCGTTGAAGCGCTTCAGCCCAACCGGTAATGGTATAATGTTGCTGTAAAAGCTCTTCTTCTG
>JAOQAL010000437.1 GCA_025963615.1 Chitinophagaceae bacterium
ATTATGTGGAGATGTTTGCTCAATGGAACAATGTAAAAATCGCGGATGCCCATAAACCCATGCAATGTGCAACTTCTGATGATATTACCATTATCAATTTTGGAATGGGTAGTCCTACTGCGGCTACGGTGATGGATCTCCTGACTGCGATTGAACCAAAAGCCGCTTTATTTCTTGGTAAATGTGGTGGCCTGAAAAAAAGGAATAAAATCGGCGATCTGATTTTGCCGATTGCAGCTATCCGCGGAGAAGGAACTTCCAATGATTATTTTCCCGCTGAGGTACCGGCGATGCCGGCATTCGCCCTGCAAAAAGCAGTTTCTACGACTATTCGTGATTATGGAGTAGATTACTGGACCGGCACGGTATACACCACGAACCGCCGGGTATGGGAGCATGACGAAGAATTTAAAAATTATCTGCAGAAAATAAGGGCCTATGCGATTGACATGGAAACAGCGACGGTTTTTACCGTTGGCTTTTTTAACAAAATACCAACCGGTGCTTTATTGCTTGTCAGTGACCAGCCCATGATACCAGAAGGTGTTAAAACGGAAACCAGTGATAAAATAGTGACAGAATCATTTGTAGAAATCCATTTAAAAATAGGAATTGATTCATTAAAGCAACTGATCAATGATGGGCTGACCGTCCGGCATTTACGTTTCTAAAAACAATAATATGAAAATCCTATTTTGTCTCGCTTCCCTGCTTCTTGCTGTCATGTCAAAACAGGATTGCAACAAAAAGAAAATCGTAACGGATACGCTTTATAAAGCAAGGCTTGAAATAAAGGGAATTTGCATGAACTATACGATAAAAGTATTAGAAGGAAATATAGACACATCACTCATAGCCCCGCATTGGACAGATGAGACGACAGGAAAAGCATATACCCATGTATTTGCCCTGGGGAACCCCTGTTCATTTCCATCGGCTATCCAGCAAGGCGATGAATTTTTATTCAGGATTGATACTGCAAAAAATCAACATTGTACTGTATGCCTGGCCTATTACCCCAAGCCTTCAAAACATTTATCCATAATATGCGTTGATAAATGACAAATGCCCGCCTATGCCATTATTAAGTATACAAAATCTTAGCGTCGATTTCATCTCCGCTGATATTGTTACCCCGGCATTAAAAAATATTTCCTTTACTGTTAACAAAGGAGAAATAGTTGCCTTGGTCGGCGAGTCAGGCTCTGGCAAATCAGTTACAGCCCTTTCGGTCTTGCAATTACTTGGTTCCCCTCCTGCAGTTTATAAAAGTGGTATGATTAATTTCTCGGAAAGCAACGATCATGAAATTGATATTTTAAAAGCTGGTAACCGGGAAATACAAAATATCCGTGGCAATAAGATTGCCATGATATTCCAGGAGCCCATGACTTCTTTGAATCCCGTGTTAACCTGTGGTAACCAGGTCATGGAATCCATGCTGCGGCACAAAAAGATTTCCACCAAAGAGGCAAAACAACAGACAATAAATTGGTTTGAAAAAGTAAAACTTCCTAACCCCGCAACTATCTTTAACCGGTACCCTCACCAGCTGAGTGGTGGACAAAAGCAACGCGTTATGATTGCCATCGCCATGTGTTGTCATCCTTCACTATTGATTTGCGATGAACCTACTACTGCGTTGGATGTAACGGTTCAAAAAACAATTCTTGACCTGATCAGGGAATTGCAACGGCAACAGAATATGGGAGTCATATTCATAACACATGACCTGGGAGTTGTTGCTGAAATAGCCGACCGTGCAGTTGTCATGTATCAAGGTGAAATAGCAGAGCAGAATACTGTAAAAGAAATATTTCAACACCCCCACCATCCCTATACAAAAGCTTTACTGGCCTGCCGGCCTCTCTTACACAAAAAAGGAGAAAGGTTGCCCGTGGTAAGTGATTTCATGAATATTAAAAAACCGGAACCGTTTGAAACGAAGGCAGCGCAAGCGGAAAGGCCATATGCTGACAATAAAGAAATAGCTTTAACCGGTGAGCGGCGACTGCTGGCCGTTGAAAACCTTTGCGTTAAATTTTATTCCCGGAAAAAACTTTTTGGCAGGCCTTCCTCCACCGTTACAGCTGTTGATGATGTAAGTTTCGATGTATTTAAAGGCGAAACCCTGGGGCTGGTTGGCGAATCGGGTTGTGGTAAATCGACGCTGGGTAGAGCTTTATTGCGCCTGATCGAACCCGATTCCGGGAAAATTATTTATAATGGTGCCGACCTTACCGCGAAAAGAAAAGATGAGTTAGGTGAATTACGAAAAGAAATTCAGGTTATTTTTCAAGATCCTTATTCGTCATTAAATCCCCGCTTAACCATTGGCTCAGCCATTGCGGAACCCTTGAAAGTACATCGGCTATTTCATACCCGGCTGGCACGCAAAGAAAAAGTAATTGAGTTGCTCCAAAAAGTAAATATGCAGCCTGGTCACTTCAACCGGTACCCGCATGAATTCTCGGGAGGACAACGCCAACGCATTGTTATAGCAAGGGCTTTGGTTCTTCATCCCTCTTTTATTATATGCGATGAATCTGTTTCAGCACTGGATGTCAGTGTGCAGGCACAGGTGCTTAATCTGCTCAATGATTTAAAAAAGGAATTCGGCTTTACCGTGATTTTCATTTCACATGACCTGTCAGTGGTGCGTTATATCAGTGACCGCATCCTGGTGATGAAATCCGGGAAAATAATAGAAACAGGGACCGCGGATGAAATTTATTTCAATCCGAAAACCGAATACACTCAAAAACTGATTACGGCTATTCCGAAGGGCATCCTGAATTAATAACGGCGTGTTATATCAACTCCAGCCCTGTTATTATCTTTATTGTCATAAAATTCTTTCGCGCTTTTACGGGTTGAATACAGAATTTTCTTTAATGCGCTTTTAAGCTGATCAGCAATCGGTTCATCTTCTTTGATTTTAGTATCGCTAAGTTCTGTAAAATCATTATCGGGGTGACCGTATTGTAAATATTCTTTTTCAGTTATCTTCTTTTCATCAAATTCAAACTGCGTCGGATCGGCTGGCAGAAGTCCCACGGTAGCAAGCTTCCAGACATCGTCATCCTTTTTTTGTTTGTACTTAAAGAAATAAACGAGCCCTTTATTTCCTTTAAACGCTGTGTTTAAGCTGTCAACATAAATAAGTGAATCCGGTTTATCATATAATTTTGAATCCCGCAATTTACTGTAAGCCAGGTCCAGGTGATTATTATATTTGGCAGGAAATAGTTTTAATTTATCCAGCTCTTTTAAATCACTATATAAATTATACCGGTAATCATCCAGCGCGGCAAAATAGACGGGCAGTGTATCGGGAATTGCTTTTTTGTTTCGCAGTAACAGCATCATTGTATTGTATTTCAATTTTATATCAGGTGATTGCAATAGTTGCTGAAAAAGCGCCTGGACATTTGCATTTGTTTCCCGGTATGGCAATAATAATGTTGCGTACACACTCAATTCATCGTTGCCATCATCTTTTATTTCACCGTCCGTATCATAAAAAGAATAAGGCGAAGCCGTTTTTCCGACTTTATCATCTTCAGCCTTTCTAATAGCTTTCTTTTTGCCTGCTATAACCTGTTTCCTCCATTCGAGTTTCGCTTCCAGTAAAAACTTATCAAAGTACGCATCGTAATCTTTTGCCTGTACCAGGTTGCTGTCAGCCAAATTTGCCAGCACGCGCATTACGGGCCACTTATAATCATCGAGGTTCAGCAAAGGCAGCAATCCCGGCAAAATAGCGCGGGTCAATTGAAGTGAATCATAGAGCTCATCTAAAAAATCTCCATTACTATAATGATATCTTTTGTTGTAAGCCAGCCCACTTAAAGGAGGATAGCTCGTCCAACCTGTATTATTTTTTGTCTGAAGTACCGGTGGCTCCAGGGAAATAATGCCGGAGAAAACATTCATTGCATAGCCTGTTTGTTGCTGGAGCAATGTTTCCAGCGCGGCATATTGCAATTCAACGGTATCCCCCGCAGCATAATAGAGTTCTCTCAGATAATCCGAGGATTCTTTTGTAGCCATATCCCTCAGCTTACTGATAAAGGCCTTCTTGGTATCAAGATATTTTTTCTGCTTCCAGGAAAAAGATTCTATCGCCTTTTTCAGCAACGGCAAGTCAGAAGCACCGGGTTCAATTTCACCTATATTGCTAATCGCTCTTTTACGGGCTGTGGAATCGGTGCTGAAGAAATCTTCGAAAAAATACTTCGTTTTCCTGACAAAAGGGTTCAGTCCTTTTAATGTGTCAAAGGGTGCAAAAGTTTCAAAGAACGTTTTTTCAAATAAATCAGCCTGTGTAAGCGAATCGCTTTGTGTAACTATTGAAAAACTAATCCCGTTTTTATAAAAATCTTTTTTTCTGAATATCCTGCTGCTGCCTTTCTTAGTCAAAACATATTCCCAGGTTTTTGTGTTTCCTGGAAGTTCATTTTTTTTCAACTCCCGGATAACCCAGGTTGAATCGCCACCCAGGTAGCTTCTAAAATCTTTTTGTTTAAGGCGGATACTATCTTTTTCGAAACGATAGCGCCCGGACTTATAGAATGATACATAGATTTTTTGCCCGGTAGAATCGTCTTCAATCACGGAGTTCCGATACGTACCTTTTTGGAGTATATCATTTTCATTATTTTCCTCCCCGTCGCCATTATTCAGGTAATCATAATTGTTCCCAAATTCTATTTTTTCTTTTTTGGGCGATGGGAACACCGGTGATTTAACAGTATAGTATAACGAAGTATCTTTTCTTTCTTTTACCGGACCATAGACAAAAGGCGTAATCTCAAATGAGTCGAAGAAGTTCTTCGTTTTTGCATTTTCCTGCCTGTTATGTGCAATAAGGGAATAATAATGCGGGCCCTGAATAACAAAACGGGCAATAAAAATTGAACCATCTTTATTTTTAAATCTGCAATCCAGTGCCGGATATCCGTTTTGCGTGGTGAACTTCCGGCTAATTTCTTTATCGATAAATTCTGACGCAACGAAACTTTCTTCCATCAGACTGAGATCAAATGTATCTTCTTCGGCAAAGTGATAATTGTGAACATCTGAACGGACAATCCGGTACCGGGAGTTATCCGATTTATCTTCGGCATCAAATAACCAACTGCCATCGTTGCTTATAAATGCTTCATGAGGCAGATTGACACTGAAACCACCGAAAGAAGGGGAATATTTTTTCCATTGGATCTCTTTACCATATTCCCGCAGATGGATACTATTGAAAAACTGTTTTGCTTCCACCCCATTTTTTACATAATCATCATTACCGCTCATCTTGAAAAAAATGATTTCGAAAGGCGTTATGAAAATATTATATCGTTGTATATCCCCGCGGCGGGTGCGGTTTATAATGTCAAATCCTTTGTAGCCATTTTTATAGATCACCTGTTTGCTGAGCATTTTACCCGGAATGTTTTCATACAAAACGCTATCAATCTTTTTATAGACCTGCGTCGTACTGTGGCCCCACATCACATTATTGGTCCGTAACCGGGTAACGATATAATAACTGCCGTTGGCCATATCAGCATATTGCTGCTGATCCGACATTCCATAGTCGTCATCCGACCGGTAAAGTCTTCCGGGAATATCTACTTTAAAAAAACGGTCTTCTGAATTATATGTATTAAAAACAACAGGAACATGGATTTTTTCGACTGTTTCTTTTTGCTTACTATCATTTCTTTTCTCCGTTATTACAGCCCGCAACCTGTACCCTTTGCGACGCAATATTTCAATCACCCCTCTGGAACCTGGCAAATGGGCCGCTCCTACTCCCACGAATAAAGAAGAGCCGCTTTTTAAAATCGAATCAATGGAGTGCGCCTGGAT
>JAOQAL010000438.1 GCA_025963615.1 Chitinophagaceae bacterium
TACTACGTTCGAATTGACTGTTACCAATTATGCGGATGCATACGGGAAAGTGCCTCTCGCAAAGATCTACATCAAAGGACATATGGAGTGGAAAGGTGATCACGCCATTGCACAAGGAGCTCAAAAGGTCGATTACTCCGCTGACCTGGAATATACCGTTACTCCTTTACATGCAGGTTTTGTCAGTGTACTGAACACCGCAACAAAAGGATTTAATGAATGGAAGATTGGTGAATCACAAAGCATTTTTAAGAAATCATTTCCGCCTTTTGGCCTTAGCGAGGGACAAATATTCAAAGAATATGATTTGATCTATTTGTATGGCGGCATGATGTTCTGGGGTGCAAGGAATATAGATGGCAGAGGATTTGACAAGGAAGAAAACCTGCCCACCAATTTGCAAATACCGATGATAAAGGTGCAATAAGCGCGCATATTCGCTGTATCAGTGACCTGGTGAGCTTTTATAAAAATATAAATGCGCGAGGTCTTCTGCAAAGGATTTCGATATAAAAGAAATCGAGCCGGACGTATTGAAGGGTTACGATTATGTCAGAAAACCATTCCGTCATTCATTTTATTACACCGCATTATACCTGAAGGGAGACATGATAGTTGACAGTGGTTTTTGGAAGACGAAACCTGCGAGGACTCAATGCTTGTGCCACGTTAGATTTCGATAATTTTCACTGATTTATCAAAAAGACATCGTTAAAGGCTCACGATATTATTGTGAGCCTTTTTAAATAAGGGTAAATACAGGATCCGCATAATGGTTGGAATTATCAATGAACTCAATTACCTTAAATATCTCTTACCGTGATTTCACCCCTCTGATTACCGTGATTTTCTGCCCTGATTTTTTATAGTAACACCTGAGCTTTGATTACAGCTGTTGAAGCGACCGGTTACGTTTTATAATTATTCAAACAAGCACCATGGCAAAGAATTTTGTTTCCATCTCAAGAGCACGCTTTGCAAAACTGCACGCCAGGCTCAAAAAATTAGAACAGGGTGATAATGTTCCAAAGATTGGCGGTATGCGGTTGTCATCCTTCCTCGTAGCTGATGCTGCACTGGCCGATGACAAGAGTGATCCTAAACCAATCCGTACTAAAAGAATTGTTCTTCTTATCGCGGGAGACTTTACCACCAAGCCGGAAAATTTAAGCGGTTCACTGAAGCTTAAAACGAATCTGGGATACCAGGCTGACGAATATGTGCTGTTGCAGATTCGTCTGGATAAGCTTGTCAAGGAATATATTCCTACTGCCAGTGTTTCTTCAGCAGAAGCAACCGCCTGTGAAAAGGTCAGCGACTGCGTGACGCTGGTCAACAAGAAAACAACTATTCCTGTTTAAACTCCTTTATATGCGTCGCCACCTTGTTTTTTGCGTTTTATCCATACTATTGTTTTCTTTCCCGGTAATCGCCCAGACAACAGGTAAAAAGGAAGAAGAAAAAAAGCCACAGTTCTGGGAACGGCTGACAGTAAGAAAAGCGTTTGAAACAAAAACGGGTGATGATACCAAGCCTGCAATTTTCTCTTACACCGCGCCTAAAGACACAACAGATTCGTACCTGATCAACGGCGGTTTTGGATTCGACCTGTTTTATCTAAATAAAGCCCATTCTGCTGCAAATGCTATCGCAGGATTTTTTGTCTATAACCGCAATACATTGGTGGACAAAAAACAAAAAAACTACAAGGTAGGTATAACCGCTGGAACGACATTCGACTTAAAGTCAAAAAATATCTTCGCGATTTTTGCAACGCATACGCTCCAGTACCTGAATAACTATATCGATACCTCGCATTCGGTAATAGTCACCAGTTACTGGCATCCCTTTCATAAACGCCCCAATTTTATTAACTTGGGTGGTTACAAGGTCACACCCGGCATCGCTGAATACTATGTTCTTCCACAAGTAGGGTTGGAATATCAAAATGTTATTGACGCTAACAGTAAACTCAAACAAGGGTATGATACGAGATTATATTTTAATCTGGGGTTAAGTATTAAGTTTAAGAAAAAAACATATTTCGTCGAAGACCAGATCAAAGAGGACGTCATGGACAGCCTGATGAACCTGACAGATGATGCCTGGCGGAAAAAGCCAGCCAAGGAAGTCAAAGACTCTATCGATAAGTGGGTGCCTAAAGACTCAAAGCGCGTGATGCCAAAAAACAATTGGGCAAAGCTGGCCGAATTTACTTTTTCCTTCATGGGCCGCTCTGCATTCATGCACCACAATTCAAATTTTGAAAAATACATTCCTTTATTTACAGCAGGCGTCAACATCTTTCCATTGAATAACGAGAATTTTTCTTTTGGTCTTTCTTATAATAATGGAGCTAACCCGATCGATGCCACCCCGAAACAAAATTTCTGGCTGTTCTCGATTACCTTTAAAAAATAATAACTGCTTATGAAAAATATTTTTTGGACCCTGGCTGCGATATCTGTCTTCTTGCTGGGGATCACCTTATTTCAAATCTACCAGACCAATAAGAAGAGTAATTTTTCCCGCACAATTTCAATAGGCGATCTTAAGGGTTTTGAAGATAGCGGGCCCAACGCTGATGCTTTTAAAGAACTGAGAGAAAAGATCAATAGCAAAATTACCCTCTATAAAGAAAAGGAACACAAAGCAGCGGTGTGGGTGCTTATCATGAGTTTTTTAGTAACTTCACTTACCGGAGCATCAACACTCATATCTACCATAAAAGCGGCGCGTAGTCCCCGAGATTAATTCAGGTCAGACGATAAAGCTTGTCGCTATCCTTACTTTTTTTGCTTCCCTTGGTAACTGAGGAAATTCTCAATTCACAGACACAAGGACCAAAGCAATTACCGTTATGACGAGTGTGAAAGACCTTCGTGCTGAATTCTATACCACCTACCAGCAGGCGACCGATGAGGAAAAAAAGAAAATGGTAATAGCTACTTATACCGACAAGCTTAATGATCGATAGAATACTATTCATTACGTTACTGTTTTTATCGGCTTGCAAAGTAGACAGGTTGAGCGGGCATGATTTTGAAAAACAGATACTGGAACAGGCTGGTCTTCGCCGGGACACGACGATGAATGAAATGCTTGACAAGGCATTCATAGGAATAAACTGTTTATCGTAATACCTTTTACTTCCGGTTTTACTGAATACGGCTCCTCCGCCTATTCTGGTATCAAAAATCGTTTCATACTTATTAACCCTTCCTATATAGTTGACTTCGCAAAAAAAAACACGCTAAACGATTCCACCAATATGGTTGGCCTTATCAGTTTAATGCTCTTGCATGAGCTGGGCCATTTTATAACGGGTATCAATGGATCTTTTGACGCTATCGTTAAAGACTCTTCAACGGAGAAACGCACCGGGCAAATGAAAATGGATACCGAACCAGAATACCTTACAACC
>JAOQAL010000456.1 GCA_025963615.1 Chitinophagaceae bacterium
AAAAACTTTCATTGATTGTATTTATGTTATAAAAATAAGCCAACATTTTGTAATGACGGTTTCACGCAAAGGGCGCCAAGAAGCAAAGAACGCAAAGAGAGTTGAACTGTTAAGAATCAATCCTCTACCCACAAAATGCCCCTCCGGGGCATGGAGACTTCTTTAATCCGACGAATTTGCTTTTTTGTTCAGCAGGAACATTTTGTGGGTAGAAGAGGCTGTCTTAAAAGGAATATTTCACGCAGAGGGTGCCAAGAAGCAGAGAACGCAAAGAGAGAGATGAACTGTTAAGAAGCAGCGGCTTTTTATCCCTGTTTAACTTTCCCGGCGAGCAAGGTTGTGCCTAATCCCAATAAAGCTACTACCGTAAAAGACCAGCGCAGGCTGGATGCCTGTGCAATAAAACCAATAATGGGCGGACCGATTAAAAATCCTAAAAAGCTAATGGACGATACCGCAGCTAATGCTACTCCGGGCAGCATGGTTTTAGATTTGCCGGCCAGGCTATACACCATTGGTACCACAGATGAAACCCCGATACCTACCAATAAAAAACCAATCGTTGCCATAACAATACCCGGGAATATCACAGCAAGCAACAAACCGGTTAGTATCACAATACCGCTCATTTTTAAAATGCGTTCAACGCCATATTTGGTAACTAACCAGTCGGCAGCAAACCGGCCACCGGCCATGGTACACATGAATGCTACATAACCCAACCGGGTAAGACTTTGCGGTGCATGCACTACGTTTTCAAAATACACAGCACTCCAGTCGAACATCGTGCCTTCACAAACCATGCAGGCAAAAGCGATAAGACCCAGTATGATAATATAGCGGTCGGGTTTTACAAATACTTTTGTTTTTTCCGTAGCTGTTTTACTTCCATCTCTTGGTAAAATAATATTACGGGCGGAAATCGTCAGTAAAAAAGCAATTATATAAATAATACAAAAATGCGTGAAAGGAGGAATGCTATTAGCCACCATGAATGTGCTGATAAGGCCTCCTGCAAAACCAGCAAGGCTCCACAAGCCGTGAAACGATGCCATGATGCTGCGGCCATACAGCCTTTCTACGCCAACGCCCTGTGTATTGATGGATATATTGCAAAGATTGCCGCAGACACCAAAAACAAACAGGCCTGCCATGAGTTGCCAGGTTGAATTGACAGTAGCGAGTAGCAATAATATCGCGGGATATAATAAAGCCGCTACCGAAAGTATTTTTTTGCTTCCGTATTTACTGACCAGGTAACCGGATAATGCCATGGCGGTTAATTGTCCCAACGGTAATCCTAACAGTACGCCACCTAATGCGCCGTCGCTGAGGTTTAGTTTGTTTTTAATGTCGGGTATCCGGCTGGCCCAGGATGCGAAGCTTAAGCCTTGTATAAAAAAGAAGACACTGACACCAATGCGGTAATAACGTTGCGTAGGCAATGAAAGAGATAAGTTAATCATTGTTTGCTGTATTCATTAATAAATGAATGGCAGCAATCGGTTAGAATGGGCACAAAGATAATGATAATAGCTTTTTCCGGAAAGTTATCCTTGGATATTATCACCCGCCGAGAGGCCGCCAGCAACGTTATACGCTGAAATTAAAGAACTTAAAGTTGGACAAACGTATGTGTGCTTTTTGTAAAAAATGATCCGGATCACCCATAAGGGCTTAATCTGAAATCAATAAGAATAACCGGTGTTGTTTTTGTTAATTGTCTCAATAAAAATCCGGCAATGGATTTAATTGTAAATCCTGGCGCTGGTGCCAGTAAGGATATACCGGTGTTATTTCACTTGCCGCATCTAATTTTTTGACCTGGTCAGTCGTGAGATTCCAGCCTACTGCTCCCAGATTTTGTTTCAACTGTTCTTCATTCCTGGCACCGATAATGATATTAGCAACCGTTGGGCGTTGCAGTAACCAATTCAATGATACCTGTGCGATTGATTTTCCTGTTTCAGCAGCTGTCTCATCCAATGCGTCTATTATTTTATAAAGAAGTTCTTCATTTAATGCGGGGCCATGACCACCGCCCTGCTGCACCCTGTTATCTTTTGGCAATGGTTGATTACGGCGATACTTACCTGCCAGGCGGCCAGAGGCAAGGGGGCTCCATACAATAGTCCCGATGTTCTGATCGACACCCAGCGGCATCAGTTCCCATTCAAACTCCCGGTCAAGCAGTGAATAATAAGCCTGGTGCGCAATATATTTTGACCATCCATATCTTTCAGAAACGGAAAGCGATTTCATTAAATGCCAACCGGAAAAATTGGAGCAGGCGATATAACGGACTTTGCCGCTTTGGATAAGATTATCTAATGTCTTTAATGTTTCTTCAACCGGTGTGTTACCATCAAATCCATGCAGGTGATAAATATCAATATAATCCGTATTCAACCGCTGAAGACTTTCTTCAACTGATTTTATTAAATGCAAACGGGAGGAACCGTAATCATTGGGTCCCTCTCCCATTTTGAAAGTAGCTTTTGTTGAGATCAGGACCTTTGCGCGAAGGCCTTTAATAGCTTTACCCAAAATTTCTTCCGCCAGCCCCTGCGAATATACATTTGCCGTGTCAAAAAAATTAACTCCTGCCTCCACACAAAGATTTACCATCCGGGTAGCTTCTTCTACCTGCGTGGTTCCCCAAGCCTTAAAAAAATCGCCGCTTCCGCCAAAAGTAGCCGTGCCAAAACTTAAGACCGGAACTCTTAATCCTGATGCACCAAGTTGCCTATGTTCCATTGTTCAGTATTTTTAATTTTCCTGTTTATAACATTTTACCCTTTAAAAGGTTTGGCAGGTTATTTTATTGATTGCTTAATTTCAGATTTGTCACAGTACTATTCTCTCTTGTTTCTTCCGTAGCATTTTTTAATAAGGTATCTGCTACCGAAAGGTTTCCATATACTTCTATCTTTCCATCCACTTCGCGTCCTTTCTCTACAAAAATCCGCCGGGCTTTACCATTCTCCACTTTTACTATAAATACCTTTTCTGTAGAATTTACAACCGCGGATTTTGGAACAATGAACACGCTGTCTTTTGCAGGAAGTGGTATCGTTATTTCAGCAATCATCCCGGGTAATAATTTTTTATCTTTATTGTCAACATCCATTTCTATCCGTTCGGAACGGAGACGTGTATCCAATGCACCAGCCAGGCGCTTGATGCGGGCTATAAACTTTTGAGCGGGAAATGACTTTACGGTAAAGCTTACTTCACTCTTATCATTCAGATAACTTGTATATACTTCTGGCACCGCCACCGTCAGCCTGAGTTGCTTTTGTTGTTGTAATGTAAACAAGGGAAGATCGGAGCCTTTACCCGAAGGACCGACAATAGCTCCCGCGCTTACATTTTTTACCGTTATCATACCGGCAAAAGGGGCCCGGATTTCAAGATAATTCCGGTTATCCGCGATTTCTTTATAGGCTGATTTTGCAGATTGCAGTTGCGCATTATCCGAATTTTTTTTAGCCAGTGCAATATCTAAATCATTGGGTGAAATGGTACCGGGTGTTTTGCTTGTTTCCAGAAGCCGGTCGTAATTCGCTTTGCTTGCAATATATAGGGCCTCCATTGATTGCAACCGGGATTCGGCGCCGGCAAGCTGTGAATTTATTTCCGGAGCTTCCATGGTTGCAAGTAACTGGCCTGCTTTTACCTCCGACCCTACATCTACATTTAATTTTTTTACGAAGCTGTTTACCTTGGCATAAATATCTACCTGCTGAAAGGCGATCAATTCGCCTGGCAATTTTAATGAAGAAGATAATTTTCCTTTATGTGCAATGAAAACTTCCGTAGCAGCCATTTCAGCCACGGGTTTCTTTTCACTTTCCGTTTTAGAAGAATGACAGCTTTGGAGCACGATCATCACCGGTACGTAAAGAAACAAAATGATATATTTTCTTTCCCCCGATAAAAACCGGAAGGGTGCCGCCAAAATGGTGAATACCCTTTCGCAGCCCCGGTGAGCGATGCAACAAAATCCGACTAATAACAATGCAGCCTGTTTCATAAAATTTATTGTGTGTCTTAAAAATCGCTCTTGGATCAGCTTCCTTTTACCGGAAGGGAAGACTCATACAAGGATGGGATATAATGTTTACTTTCTTTATCTTCCGGATCCAGTGAAACAGATTCAGTACCCGTTTTTTCCTGCACCCAGGCAAATACCAATGGTAAAATAAATAAAGCCGCGAAGGTGGAAGCAACCAATCCACCGATTACGGCACGTCCTAACGGTGCCGCCTGATCGCCGGCCTCCCCCAGGCCTGCTGCCATGGGTACCATACCTACTACCATGGCTACGCTGGTC
>JAOQAL010000488.1 GCA_025963615.1 Chitinophagaceae bacterium
AAGAACTATAAACACCAAATGCCAAACTAGTTATTTCTTAGTAATTGCCGTATGCAAACCAGGTGAGAAAAAATCACAATCGGCACAATACAGGCCGGCAACCACGCAAAAGGAAAATAAAGAATAGCAGTATTGGGCTGATCGAAAGCAAATTGCTGAAAACGGGAAGGCGCTGATAATATGCCGTTAATAACAACATTCAGTACCAGTGCCAGGCAAATGAAATTCCATACAAGCAGGGCTTTACCTGGCAATTGTTTTTTTTCATAACCAAGCCAGGCTATTAAAGGAGCTGTAACACCCGAAAAAATATCAAAATTCCGTCCTTCAAAAGTCATGAGGCCGGGAATAGCCTGGTGACTGTATAGCGCGAATAAAATGATTTCAACAGGAACCCTGACGAAGTGTAAATTGGTAAGTTGCTTCGCGTCGAGATTGTCAATATAGATTCTTCCTTTTTTTGTGATGAACAATAAAAGGATGAGCAACAGGGCCGGCGCCGCCAATAATGCAAAACGGGGTGGAATGGTATCCGTTTTTGTATAAAAGCCCTTCAGTGATAGGACTGCCTGAATCATTAGCCAGGATGCCAGTACAATAAATGTTATGTCGGATTGATGGCTGGCGCGGTAAAACAGGTACACGGTGATGAGTGTAACAATGATAAATGACACACTGATATAAAGCGGTAAACCCGGGATCATATTGACCGTTGATAAAAAGTAAAGCTATTATAAACTACTTACCCATCCATTTTTTAAAATCAGTTACTTTTTCCCGGCTTACAAGCGCTTCCTTATCAACCGCGGGTTTCAACTGGAGGATAAGACGATTGCCAAAATAATCGTCAATCTTATCTATGCTTTCTACGCATACGTAAAATGAACGGCTGATACGGAAATATTTTTCCGGATCCAGCATATCTTCCAGCTCATCCATAGTATAATCTACCACGAATTTCCGGTTATCGGTCGTTTTGAAAAAGTTTAAACGCCCATCACTGAAGAAATAAGTTATGTCATCAATTTCAATACTGACTAATTTCTGTGCATGTTTTACAAGGAATCGCTTGCGGTATTCTTTGGGTTGTAGTTTTTGCTGTAGTTCCTTAATGATATTATCAATACTGATGCCATTTCCATTAGCGTTTTGAGGGCTGTAAGCTTGCTTTATTTGCCGGTATTTATTTAAAGCGGCTTCCAGTTCTTCCTTCTGCACCGGCTTCAGCAAATAATCAATGCTGTTTACTTTAAAAGCTTTTAAAGCGTATTCATCATACGACGTGGTAAAGATCACCGGGCTTTTAATATCCGTTAAATTAAATATTTCAAAACTTTGCCCATCGGCCAGTTCAATATCCATCAATATAAGGTCTGGTGCAGGGTTCTGCTGTAGCCACTCCACGGAGCTTTTAATACTGTCGGCTACACCTGCCACAATAGCATCCTTATCTACGAGTGCAAGGGTTTTTTGTAATTTTTTTACAGCCAGGTCTTCGTCTTCTACGATTAAAATTTTCATGTCATTGCTTTTAAAGATTATTTAAGTAAGGTTCCTGTTTATTGTCATTCCATATCAGGGGAAGTACCACCATAAAATTTTTTTCTCCCTCTACAACCTGGAACCCCTGTTGTTTCATCAGTTTATATTTGGCCCGTATATTGTTCAACCCGATATGAGTAGACTTTTCTTTTTGTTGTTTTTTCTGCAGGTTATTATTTACGACAAGTTTATTACCGGCAGTGGTAAAAATTTCAAGCATTAAAGGCTGTTGTTTCGATACGATATTGTGCTTTACTGCATTCTCCACCAGCAATTGAAGGCTCAGGGATGGCAGCAGATAAGGTTGATATCGCTTGTCAATTTCAATACTAAGATTCAATCCATCACCATATCTGGTTTTTAGCAGACGATAATACGAGTGCATGAATTTTACTTCTTTTTCCAGGGTGCTGATCCCATCTTCATTATTTCGCAAAAGGTACCGGTACACTTTGCTTAATTCATCCAGGAAAGTCTCAGCCTGTTTTTTATCAATGCTGATTAATGATGATAATGTATTAAAACAATTAAATAAAAAATGGGGATTCACCTGATTTTTCAGGTTTTCAAATTCCTGTTGCGTGCCCATTTGTTCTATCAGTTCGATATCCGCCAGGCTTTCCTTGTATTTTTTAATGATATAAATGGCTTCCCACAAGCCAACGAAAATCAGGTTTACTACCACCCCAAGGATGAGCCCCATTTTAAGGTCTCCTTCTTTAATGGAATAGCCAAGGATATGTAACCTGTCGTAAAGGAAAAAAATAAATAATACAGATGGCGACATCACTACGACATAGACCAGGCATTTTGTTATTATTCTTTTACCACTTTCTGCCAGCGAAGGGAATTTTTTTTCAATCCACGCATTATATAATACCTGCGAATACCAGGACAGTAATCCAATAACATAGATCAATGGAAATGAAATGGACCATATGGGGTTGTCGTAAATCACCCGGTCACCATATAAGATCGCCTGCAATCCCAGGTCAATAAAAGGCATGGAAATAAGAAACGAATAAACTTCGACCTTAGATGGTTTTACCCATTTCAACATGACACGCCCTCCTGTGAATTGATCAGTGGCAAAATAATTTTCCTGTCTGTTTTTGTTTCAATAATCTCTACCCGCAATTGGTTTAGTAATTGATATTTATCAATTAGGTTATCCAGCCCTTCTTCATAATCTACGGTACCCTGGGTCTGTTTTGGCTGCAGGCTGTTTTCTATTACTAACCCGTTGTTGTCATTACCGTAAATAGCAGTAAAAAGGGGACTTGCTTTACTAAAAGCATTCCGGTAAATGATATTCTCCAGGATTACCTGCAGGCTTAAAGGCGGCAATCTTTTATCCATATCTTCCTTTGTAACATTCACCTTAATCTGTAAAGCGCTGCCGAAGCGGGTTTGATTCAGGTACAGGTAGGATTGAATAAAATGCAGTTCTTCCGAAAGGGCAACCAGTTGTTCGTTGTCTCCTTTTAAAAGGTAACGGTACACTTTTGTCATTTCATCCAGGAACTTTTCTGCTTCATTGGTATCTTCATTTATAAGACTGGAAAGCGAATTGAAACAATTAAAAAGAAAATGGGGATTAATCTGTCGTTTTAATACCAGCAAACGGCTTTTTTGATACGTGTTTTGCAGGCGGCTGCTTTCTGTAACAGATGCTTTCCATTTTTCCCATCCGGCCATGGCTTCATTAATAAATGTAATTACCGTACTGCATAAACAGGCAAACCCACTCAACCACCATTCGGTTGCCCTCAGGGGAGTACAGGACAGCAATGAATTATTTTCATAAAAAAGATACAGCCCCTGTACCATCAATAAATTCATCAGGTAGAATATGGGAAGCATGATACCGATCCGCTGAAAAAATTCGCTATCGCCCGGGAAACGCTTTTTTATCAAAACAGCCACGATACCAAATAAAAAGTAGATCAGGGCAAAATAGGCGATGGACAGACCAAAGGCGGTAAAAAAAACTGTCAAAGAGCTGAAATTGCAGGTGCCGAACAACAACCAGTTCATAAAGAATACATAGGGCGCCATGACCCATAAGAAGACCAGGGGCTCCCTGTTGCTGTACCGGTTTATCTGCATAAATACAAGTTAATATATTTTGTGTCTTTTTTGGTGGCAGTTACCACCGGCTGCGGTTTTCTGGTATGAATTGAGGAAACGGGTGTATGAATTGCGATTATGACTATTAAAATAAGAGGCTGTCTCCATAGGGTAATTTTAAAATAATCCCGCAGGGATGTTGAGAAAGAAAGATAGATCCTTAACCCTTCATCTCTTTGCGTCCTTTGCTTCTCTGCGCCCTTTGCGTAAAATATTCCAGATAATCCGGCAGAGATGTTGAGAAGGCAAAGATGAATTCTTAACAATTAATCTCTTTGCGCTCTTTGCTTCTTCGCGCCCTTTGCGTGAAACATTGCGCAATACCAGCGCGGATGAATTGATGAAAGGGCCGTATAAAAAAATTGCCAGCCTTTTAAAAAGCCGGCAATCCTTTATCTGAATAAATACATTTTATCTTACTTTTCCCCAGTTTTCTCCGCTTTTAATTCGATACATCGTCATTTCGCTGACATCGTATTGATCCGCGATCTGCTTAATGGTAAGCTTCCGGTTTTTATTGGAAAGAGAAAGTTTTATTTTCTTAACCTGCGATGCGGTTAATTTCAGCCCAACCGTTTTATTGGCCTGCTTTTTCTTGTATGCGATCTTTGCAGGACTGTCCTGCTGATGACTGATCATCACATCCAGCGTAGCCCACTTCAAATTTCTGAAATTATTGTCAAGCTTGTTATGGTTGACGTGAATGACATATTTGTGACTTGGGGACAACCGTTTTAAAAACAGCTTCGCCATCTCACGATGGATATACAAAGTGCCTTTATTACCGGGACGGTGAAGATTCAGCGTACGGTAACCGGTGGTTAGGGACCCGCTGAGTAATTTGCCGTCATCAACTATTTTTTCTTTATAACTGGCTATGCGACCTGCAGAAGAAAGTGCATAACGGTTTCTTAATTGTTTCCAGCCGGGAAACTGTAATGGTTTCCAAACTTCGCCGGGAATTTTCTTGATCATGGTGTCTAGTTTTTTTTACCAGGACCGGATAAGGGCTTTTGCAAGGGATGGGACAAGCGCACTTCTAAGATAGAGAATTTTTAATTGTAATTGTTTATCATTTTTTACCGAGAATCTTTAAAAATTCATCTTCTGATATAATTTTTACCGTGTTTATCTTTTTTGCTTTTTCCAGTTTGCTCCCTGCATCGTCCCCAACCACCAGGTAATTTAGTTTACTACTTACCCCACTGGCTATCTTTCCACCATGTTGTTCCGCCATTTGTTCTGCATCTCCCCGTTTCAGCGTAGGCAGGGTTCCCGTAAATAAAAACGTCAATCCTTGCAGGTTACCTTCTGCCGCCAGCTCTTTCTTCTCATTGTTTAATCGAAGTCCAAGGCTTTCCAGTTGCTCCAACATTTGAAGATTTGCGCTGGTACTGAAAAAATGATGGATGCTGCCCGCTACTTTGGGACCCACATCTTCCAGTTCTACCAGTTGCTCCACGGTGAAATTTTTAAATTCCAGGAGATGACTAACGGCATGGGCCAGCGTTTTTGCAGTTGTTTGCCCTACAAAGCGGATACCCAATCCGAAAATCAGGCGGTTCAGCGTTTGTTTTTTGGAATTAATGATAGACTGTTGCAAATTTTCTATTGACTTTTTACCAAAACCTTCCAGTTCCCCGATCTTGGTGAAATCAAGGCTGTAAATCCCGGGAATATCTTTTATCAATCCCAAATCGTAGAATTTTCTCACATTGGCTTCCCCAAAACCGCGGATATCCATGGCATCCTTGCTCACGAAATGAATAATGCGTTCTACTACCTGTGCCGGACATTCTATATTGATACACCGCCATACCGCTTCACCTTCTTCTTTATATAATTTGCTGTGGCAAACCGGACAATGCTGCGGAAATTTAATTTTCGTTTCATCACCGGTCCTTACTTCCGCCAATGATTTTACAATATAGGGAATAACATCGCCGGCCCGTTCCACCAACACCCTATCGCCGATCATCAGGTCTTTTTCTTTGATCACGTCTTCATTAAATAAAGAGATGGAACCTACGGTTACGCCGCCGATAGGTACGGGCTGAATTTTTGCAACCGGTGTGATGGAACCCGTCCTGCCAACCTGGAATTCTACATTCAGTAATTTACTGGTAGCCTGTCTTGCTTTAAACTTATACGCAATAGCCCAGCGCGGATGGTGGGTTGTCATTCCCATTTTATCCTGCAATTCGACCCGGTTCGTTTTTATAACCATCCCGTCTATTTCGTACGGAAGATCATCTCTTTTTACTTCGTACTCATTGCAGTAATCAATGACCTTATCGATAGATGAAAATACTTTCAGTTCTTTTTGAGGGCTGCGGAAACCCAATTCCCAAAGCATTTCCAGGGATCCTGCATGGGTTTCTAATTTTTCAGGAACCGGTTGGCCGGGTAGTAAGGTGTAGTAACTGATATTATACACAAAAGCTTCAAGATTTCTTTTTCTTACCTCCAGTGGATCTTTTATACGAAGGGTGCCTGAAGCAGCGTTGCGTGGATTGGCCAACGGGGGATAACCTTCTTCGATTAGCTGCTGATTGTATTTTGCGAAGTTGGTTTTATTAATTAAGACCTCCCCCCGTATTTCAATCAGCTGTATTCCAAACCTGGAAAATGCTGCTGATAAAGGAATAGAGCGGATCTGCCTGGCATTACTTGTTATCTCGTCGCCTTCGAGGCCATTGCCCCTGGTAGCGCCGCGGACCAAAACATCATTTTCATAAATCAGGGAAATGCTGCCACCATCGAATTTCGGTTCTGCACAGTATTCTATTTTATCCAGGCGGGTGAGTTCACGGGCTTTTCTGTCAAAATCAATCAGGTCTTCCTGGTTATAGGAATTATCCAATGATAACATCGGCACCAGATGCTGTACGGTGGGAAAATCCTTAGTTAGTCCCTTGGCTACACGCTGTGTTGGAGAATCTGCGGTAATTAAAGATGTATTTTCCGACTCAATTTTTTCCAGCGCTTTATACAATTGATCATATTCAAAATCCGAAACCAGGGGGTCATTGAGAACATAATAGCGATGTTCATGAAAGCGAAGGATATGGCGCAGGTTTTCAATTTCAGTTGCAGGAATTCCCTTTTCAAGCTGTTTTAAAAACTTCGTGGTGGCAGTTTGCTGCTTTTGGATAGTTTCTTTGGCGACCATTTAAAAATTATTATGGGGGTAAAGTTAATGTGTCCGGGAAATAAAATTGCGCTGAAACAGGACGGTGGCAAACAGCCAATAAAATCCTTTCCCTACATTTGTTTCCTAACACGGCAATTACCGCCCAAGTATGGATAAACTTCTAAACCTTAAAACGGCTGAAAGTGAAAAGGTCAGCCATTCTGATTATTTCAGGATTGCTATTTCAGTCGATTGCGTCATTTTTGGGTACGACAAAAAAGAACTGAAGATATTGCTTATAAAATCTGACCTCGCCGAATTTTCAGATTTATGGTCGTTGCTCGGCGATCTGGTGCGGCCTAATGAAGATCTTGAAACGGCATCATACAGGATACTTAAGGAAAGAACCGGCCTGGACGATGTATACCTGGAGCAGGTATACACGTTTGGATCTCTTAACCGTCACCCCTCCGGGCGGGTGATAACGGTTGCGTACTATTCATTGGTGGATATTAATCATCTGCATCTTAAGCTGACCCATAACGAACTTCACTGGCATCGCCTGACTGATATAAAGAATCTTGCCTTCGACCACCAACTGATATTGAACACCTGCCTTCAGCGTATCCGCGAACAGGTGATGGAAAAACCCGTCATTTTTAATTTGCTACCTGAAAAATTTTCTTTGCGGGAGCTGCAGGAGTTGTACCAGTCTATACTGGGCGTAAACCTCGACAGACGCAATTTCCGCAAAAAAATATCATTGAAGGACTGGGTTGTTGACCTGGATGAAATGGAATCCGATGTGCCACACCGTCCCGGTAAATTGTATAAAGCCAAAGTACAACTCCGCAAAAAACAGGCAAAAAAAAGACTGCAGTCTCAACTGTAATAACTCCAGAAATTGTGGATTAATGACTATGATCAGAATAGTTCAATAGATAAGATACTGACCAGGACTATTGATGGAAGGGACATGCCGGTGTTCTTAAAAAGGGAGATAACAGACCAGATACCTGGATTAAAAAGGCAAAACCTTAAATTCAGAGACTACGCAACCAAGTCGGTTCAGGAACTTTTTTCGAAAGAAGGGATTGATCAGGCTGTTGTAAAGCAATTTAACTTTACCTCCTCCATTATTGCCATGAATGATGGAAAAGGAAGTTTTACAGTTAGCAGGCTGCCAGATGAAGTTCAGTTTTTTCGGTGAACGCCGCAAGAGCGCTGGATTTAAACGGAGACAATAAAATGGATCTCATATTGGGTGGGAATATGTCGTCGGATTTTCTTCCTCAATTCGGAAGACTGGATGCCAGTGAAGGTCATATCCTGCTGAATAAAGGAAATGGGGCATTTCAATATATCAGTTCGGCCAAATCAGGTTTAACAGCCCGGGGCGTTACAAGAGATATTGCTGTCGTAAATGGGAAAAACAGGAAGTATATTATTTTCCTCGAAAATGATGATTACCCGCAGATTTATGAAATAGAGGAGCAGCGTAAGCAGCCTTCATCTTTCAAAATGCGGTAGACAAAAACAAAATTTCAAAATAATAAGATGGCCGGTTTTTCTTTTATATCATGTACCGCGGTTAAAACACGACGCTACGCTGTATTTATTCTGATTAGTTCTTGTTCGCTTGTTTGCTGCAAGGAAAAAATAAAGGAAGATCCATTATTTACAATTCTTGATTCTCAAAAGACAGGGCTGAATTTTAGTAACACGCTTTATCCGGATACCGTGCTCAATCTTTTCGATTATATGTACTTCTATAATGGGGCCGGAATTGGTGCAGCAGATTTTAATAACGATGGTAAACAGGATTTATTTTTTGCTGCAAACCAGGGTCAGAATAAACTCTTTCTGAATGAAGGCAAACTACATTTTAAGGACATCACTGCAGAAGCAAAAATACCCCGGGATAGTGCCTGGAGTACCGGTGTAAGTGTAGTGGATATCAATAACGACGGGCTGATGGATATATACGTGTGCAGGGTGGGAAAATATAAAACGCTGAAAGGAAAAAATCAATTGCTGGTTTGCCAGGGAATTGATAAAAATGGAATTCCTTTTTACAAAGATGAAGCAGATCAATACGGACTTGGTTTTTCGGGATATAGTACACAGGCTGCGTTTTTTGATTTTGATAAAGATGGGGACCTGGATGTTTTTTTAATGAATCATCCGATAAATCATGAAGGGAACTTTGCTCCGAGAATTAATTTCTTAAATACCTACGATTCCCTGGCGGGTGACCGCATGTTCAGGAATGATAGTGGCCATTTTACCGACATTACAGTGCAGAGTGGTATTAACAGCAGCAAAATAGGGTATGGTCTGGGCATTTGTGTCAGTGATATAAATCTGGACGGGTGGCCGGATATTTATATTGGTAATGATTTTCACGAGAGCGATTACCTGTATATTAATCAGCATAATGGCACGTTTAAAGATAAAAACAGTGAACAGCTGATGCATACCAGCCAGTTTTCTATGGGCGTTGATATTGCTGATGTAACGAATGATGGATTTCCCGAAATTATTTCAATGGACATGTTGCCTTACGATCCTTATGTCTTAAAGCGTTCTCTTGGAGAAGATGATTATGATATTTTTTATCGCAAGATTTCTATGGGCTATAATTACCAGTATTCGAGAAATAACCTGCAGTTGAACAGAAGAAATGGCTTGTTTAGTGAAACAGGCCTTTATTCCGGAATTTATGCTACTGATTGGAGCTGGTCGCCGCTATGGCTTGATTTTAATAATGATGGACTGAAAGATCTCTTTATTTCGAACGGCATTCCCAAACGGATGAACGATATTGACTACATTAATTTCGTTTCAAGTGAAGACGTTCAGGAAAAACTACGCCAAAACAAAATGCATGAAAAGGAAATGGACCTGTTAACTAAATTTCCTCAAATAAAGATTCCTAATAAATTTTTCCTGAATTCCGGCAGTTTAAAATTTCAGGATATTGCTGGTAAAATAAATGATGAACTATCCACATTTTCAAATGGAGCAGTTTATTCAGATTTTGATAATGACGGGGACCTGGATCTGGTCGTAAATAATATCAATGATCCGGCCTTGCTGTATGAAAATAGAACGAATGATAAAAAAGATAAAGATTTTGCGGAAATCTCGCTGAAAGGACCCGCGGCGAATATCAATGCCATAGGCTCAAAAATCGTTGCCTTTGTAAAAAACGAGATCAGAACTCATGAAAATTTTCCAGTGAGGGGATTCCAGTCCAGTATGATTTTACCCATGCACGTGGGCTTATATCATACGGTTATCGACTCTGCATTTTTAATCTGGCCTGATAATTCTTCGCAGAAAATTCAGTTAAAAAGTCAAACACCCTACCAGTCTTTTACCTATGAGAAAGGGCTGCCTCAATTCAATTACCAGTCCATTATTTCTTTTCATAAACAGGACGGTGCAAAAGCGGAAAATATTGCCCATTCGGCGGGATTAGATTATTTACACCGGGAAAATTCATTTAATGAATACAACAGGGAACCACTGATACCTCATATGGTTTCAACAGAAGGACCTGCCCTGGCTGTTGGCGACTTGAACGGGGATGGGTTGGAGGATGTTTTTATAGGGGCTTCAAAGGGCTTTAAAAGTGGTGTTTTTATACAGAAAGGGGCAGGAAAATTCAGCAAAATGGACATTCCTGTGATGGCGAATGACAGCACCTATGAAGATGTGGATGCCTGTTTTGCTGATGTAAACAGGGATGGTAATATGGATATAATTGTTGGAACCGGGGGAAACGAATATTATGGGCATAGCAAATTTTTATTGCCAAGAATATATATGAATGATGGGAAAGGCGGATTTTACAAACAGGAGGATGCGTTTAAAGATATTTTGGTTACTGAGTCATGTGTTGTTCCTTATGATTTCAATGGAGATGGCTTTGTTGATTTGTTTATAGGAGGAAGAGCTATACCCTGGGCTTATGGTCATACTCCGCCTTCTTATCTATTGCTGAATGACGGGACTGGTAAATTTAAAGATGTAACGGCCACCTATGCCAGCGGGTTATCGGATATTGGCTTTGTTACAAACGCCATTTGGTTTGATATCGATAAGGATGGAGATAAAGATCTTATACTTTCCCTGGAATGGGGCGGCATCGTCGCGTTTATCAATGATAAGGGTGGGTTTAAAGAAAAATCCCTTACGGACAAAAAAGGCTGGTGGAATTTTATTTTACCCTGCGATATAGATAATGACGGTGATATCGATTTGATTGCCGGCAACCTGGGATTGAATTCAAGGCTCAGTGCCAGTGACGAAGAACCGGTACGATTATACTATAATGATTTTGATAACAATGGGAAAAGCGAACAGGTGCTTACCTATTACCTGAAAGGCAAAGAAATCCCATTTGCTACCAAAGCCGAACTGGAAAAACAAATTCCAATCCTCAAAAGAAAGTTTTTATATGCACAGGATTTTGCGAAGGCTTCCCTCGAAGAATTATTTACTACCGGAAAAATAGAAGACGCAAAGGTTTTATCAGCAAATTATTTTTCAAATGCCCTGTTACTAAACAAGGGCGATTTACAGTTTGACATTCAGCCGCTTCCCTGGGAAGCCCAGCTTACATCTTACCGCGATGCCGTCATAGTAGATGTAAATGATGATGGGTTGCCCGATATTTTCCTGGCCGGCAATTTCTATGAAAATAATATCGAAATGGGCCGGAATGATGCGGATTTCGGAACAATACTTGTCAATAAAGGAGAAGGTAAATTTAATCCCGAACTTTTAAACGGAATGGCTGTCAAAGGCCAAACCCGCCACATAAGAAAAATCCTTTTAACAAAGGATAAAAAAGAGGCTTACATTCTCGCCAGGAACAATGACAGCACCATGATGATACGGTTCAATAATAAGCCACTCAAATAGTCAATAGAATGGATAATAGATCCTCGTAACCCATTGTGAAGTATCTGTAACTTTCGTCCGGTCGGTTATTAATGATTGATAAGGAATGGCCGGCGATATTAATTTATAATCTTCCTTATAAAGTTCAAGCTTTTGAAAGGCTTTGTCAATTGAAAATATTCCTCCTTTCACCTCAGCCATCAGCAAGTTACCATCATACAATAGCTTCTTGATTTTTTTATCGTCATTTTCTTTGATGGTTTTATTGATGGGTATGGCTGCCATTAAGCTGAAATGATGGGTATCGGTTTGGGTGATATGTATCATAGGGAAACCGGTTTGTTTTCCATCCTGCTCCTGAATGTAGTTGTTAAGTGAATGGATCAAATCATAAACTTGGGTAGTGCCAGGATACACAGCGAACTCCCTTTTTTCTGAAATCAAAACGGAGTCGGTTACCCTCACCGTTTGGATGGATAGGTCATAGATGTTTTTTAAAGTACTTGCATAACTGGAAAAGGAATTCAATATGGAATCCATTGATTTTTTTATTTTCCTGGCTTTCAGGTATTGCTGAATTCTGTTAACAGGAGATAAAGTACAATTCAAGGTACATTCCCAGTATAAATAAGAGGAATCATAAGCATGCACATTAGCGCTGATTAAAGAATTGACGGTGTCGGTAATACCCGTATTAATGATAACGGTTTGCAAATAAGTTTCATAAAGCGCCGGAATGGTAAAGCTAAGCCCATCATAATTGGCCGTATGATTTTTTAACTGACCAGGCCACCATTCTTTCCTTTTTGACACATCATTGAAGCCCCGGACTACAGGACCCGGTGGAACCTGAAAAAACTGGACTTGAGAAACATGTAATTTACCTGGAATCATTAAGTATAAACCGGAAAATGAAACAACCAGGATGCCTGATAGAAGGACCAACATTTTTCTCATAAAAGAATCATTACTGTCCGGGTAAAATTGTTAAATTATGTTACAAGCCTTTTCTGATAAGGGTTTTAGCCCCTCTCCGCGAGGAGTTCCCGAGCAAAGCGAAGGGAAGGAGCGCAGCTCGCTGGGGGTGAGGCGATATAAACTGGTAAAGGCCTTCAGCTGATTTTACCGGACAATAGCATAAAAGAATATTAGTCATTTCTCATCTCCTGGGATCTTTTAAATGCAAGGTGACAAAATTAAATTAGCGATGCCTGTAAAAATTAGAATCTGAAATACCGGATTTATTTCCTGAACTAAAAACACCGGAAACCTGTTTCTTTTTTTATTTGAAAATATCACTGCTCAGGTGTTTGAATGCTTCCATAGCTCCCAGCCATTCACAGGTACGGGCCCCTGCTTTATTTCCATTCAGTATAATGGCATGCCAGTCACTCGCGGTTAACGATTTTACTTTTTCAAAATCATATTCGCTTAACTGGTATAAAACAGCGCCTACAAAAGCATCACCGGCTCCCGTTGTATCAACCGGTTTTATTTTAATGCTCGGAATGATCTTCGTGGTGTTATTAAATCCAAGCAGGGTACCTTCCTTTCCCAGCGTGATAGCAAAAACCGCATTTGTTTTTGCCTGTAAAATTTGTACCGCATCATTTAGGGTAACCCCACCGGTAATTAACAGGGCTTCTTCATCACTCAATTTAAAAAAATGGCAACATTCCAAAAAATTCCAGGACTGATCTATAAAAGCTTGTGTATTATTTTGAAAAAGTAATTGCCGGTAATTAGGATCGAAGCTAATTAGTATTTTCTTCAGCAACGCTTTCTGCAATAAGCCCTGGTAAGCAGCCTGCAATGGGCCGGGAAGAAAACCTGTTGCGGATCCAAAATGAATGATGGAAAATTCGTCGAGATCAATATCTTCCACCTCCTGCCGGCTTAACTGTCCGTCAGCGCCGCGGTTAAAATAAAAGTCCCGTTCACCATTTTCCATCAGCGATACAAAGGCAAAAGTGGTAAAGTAATTCTCATCCTGCAGCATCCATTTGGTAGAAACACCGAAGGATTGCATCACATCAATCAGGTGTTTGCCGAAAGGATCAATACCTACTTTGGCCGCCAATTCTACGGAACCTCCCAAGGCGGCAATAGCCGCGGCAACATTCGTGGGAGCGCCACCAGGTTTCTTCAGAAAATTCTGACCTTCCGATAAAGGACTGCCTTTATCCGTACAGATCATATCAATTAAGGCTTCACCAATACAAAGAATTTTTTTCATGTTCCGACAGAATAATAATTAAATCAGGTTAATGGATGCTCCGGTATTGAATGTAGTTCTTTAAAAGAATCCGGCGGCTATAAAATTTCTTTCTGATGAACAATGATAAATTGAATTAACTCTTCCAGCGATACATCAATCCCCGAAAGAGCATCTGTTATATCATTCCGGTTTACCTGGGCAGCGAAGGAAGGAGTTTTGAGTTTTTTCAAAACGCTTTTTACATCCATTCCTTCGTATCGTGCAGGTCGTATTAATGCAGCCGCATGAATGAAGCCCGATAATTCATCAAATGCATAGATCATTTTGTCCATACTGTTTTCCGGTTC
Source organism: Chitinophagaceae bacterium (assembly GCA_025963615.1). Classification (GTDB taxonomy): domain Bacteria; phylum Bacteroidota; class Bacteroidia; order Chitinophagales; family Chitinophagaceae; genus JAFDYH01. The sequence goes on from JAOQAL010000488.1 coordinate 14,282, forward strand.
TACACCAAAATAAGAAGGACCATGCGAAGCAATGCAATGAATCAATTCCGGATCCATATCTCTTCTTTCCAGCTCTTCAATAATGATACGGCAATGATCGTCGGGATACTTTTCCCAGTCAGCATCATGCAGCAGGCCGGCTAACTCCCATTTTAATGCTTTTATTTCATCTGCATTTTCTTTCTCGATAGCCCATGCCTTCATAACAGCGGCTACTTGTTTCATATGCAGGCGCAGCCGTTCATTGGGTACCCAGTCAGCTAAAAGCTGGTGGGCTTCTTCAAGACTCATTAAGTTGCCTGTATTTTTTGGGTCGCCGAATACAGAACGGCCAAGATGGTGTGTAGACATTGTTTTTGTAGCTTATATTCTTTTATCAGTTTTTCTGGAAAGATGCGAAGCAATTTTCCGGATTTTTTTATCATGTTGAGGACCAGGGTGGCCGGTAACAGTATCAATCGTTGAGGAATGCTTCTATCATAGCCATTACTAAAGCCGGTATTTTACTATGCTTATCTGTTGCGCAAATCTCTCCGATATAATCTCCATGTCCACCCGGCAGGATGGCTAGCCGGGCATGGGGTAGTATGTGTGATAAGACCAACGCATGTTCCGTGCGTACCACGTCGGCATCGCTGTTTATGACCAGTGCAGGCGCCTGGATGGCCTTTATATCCGCATCGCTGATATCCTTAAAAGCTATCATCCTGGCCACATCCCTGTCAAACATCGCCTGTAATCCTTTAGGATCCTGGTTCGCTTCCAGGTACGCTTCTTTTAGTGGCTGTGGCATATTCGCCAGGGAAGCATGTTGAAAACCTTCAAAGAAGCCTGGTTGCATACCGTCACGTTTGTAAGCGGCAGAAGCCAGCACCAGTTTGTTCACCAATTGCGGGTGCCGGATAGCAATCTGCAGGGAAGTGGTGCCCCCGTTGCTGAAGCCCATAAAATCCGCTTTGTCAATATGAAGCTGCTTTAGCAAGGTGGCCACATCATCGGCGTCCTGTTCAAAGCTCAGAGGGCGGTCAATATCCGGAGTATGCCCATGGGCCTGCAGCTCTACTGCGATCACCCGGCGAGTTGTTGCCAGTCCCGGCAAGATTCGGCCGAACGTAGATAATATGGTAGAGCCTCCGCCATGTAACAATACGAGAGTCCTGTTGCCGTTGCCGTGAATTTCATAATACATCTTTAAACCGTTCACCGTGGCATAGTGACCGGTTGTTTTGTGTTGCGCATTCATTTGTAATTGTGTTATCACCAATAAAAGTATAATTATTGCGGATTTGCGATGCATGATGTTTTGTTTTGGATGAAACAAACTTACGTCGGAAAACTTAATAACAGGAGCTGTAAATACATCAATTTACGGGGTGAGCATCAGCAAATTAACATAATTTCCCGACTGAATTCCGTTATGATATTTTTACCTGGTTACTTAACTGGATTCGATATTTTTGCAACCTACGGACTAAGCCGGATCACCTCGTATTCTGTAAAACGCCTGTCTGGCCACCATCATAAGACCTCATAAAAAATTAGAGTAAATTTTTTATTGAAAATCAATTAATTACAAGGGTGCGATAAAAAATAGTTAGTTACTTTTTTGGAAATCAACTTTACTTCCGCCTATCTTTGCGACCCCAAAAACAGCCAAAAAGCTGGGGCGGGAACAGTTTGAAGGATGGTTCAACTGTTTAATTCTAAATCTGCTGCCAGCCGATGTTGGCAGCTCAAACAAATTCGATGAGTAAATTACATTTTACAACTAAGCATGCGAATGCGGCCACCGTACAGCGTAACTGGTACGTTGTTGACGGCGCCAATCAAACCGTAGGACGTATGTGTGCTAAAATTGCTGCTGTTTTACGCGGCAAGAACAAAGCATACTATACTCCTCACGTTGACTGTGGCGATTATGTTATCGTTACAAACTGTGATAAAATTGTTTTTACCGGCAATAAGCTGGAACAGAAAATTTATGACACATTCAGCGGGTATCCCGGTGGTCGTAAAGAAGAAACAGCAAAAAGCCTGCTGGGCCGTCGCCCTGAAGTTATTATTGAAAGAGCCGTTAAAGGCATGCTGCCAAAAAATCGCTTAGGCAGGCAGTTGGTAAAAAAATTATTTGTGTATACCACAGCCGAACATCCGCATGGTGCACAGCAACCGAAAGAATTAAAATTCTAAAAACCAGCTTCGGGCCGATTGCCACGAGCTACGAGCATTTGCTCAAACTCATAGGTCATAGCCCACAGCCTCAAATAAGAATAAATGGAAAAGCAAAAAAATGGAGTAGGTCGTCGTAAAGAAGCTGTGACAAGAGTATTTCTCACAAAAGGAGAAGGCAAAATCACAGTGAACGATAAAGACTATAAAACATATTTTCCGCTGGTATACCTCCAAAACCAGGTTGAGCGTCCTATCAAGACGGCCGATGTGGTTGGTAAATATGACATTCAGATCAATGCATCGGGTGGTGGGGTGAAAGGACAGGCAGAAGCCGCTATGCTGGGTATTGCCCGTATACTGGTAGAAATGAATCCTGAAATACGCCCGGCATTAAAAGCATTAGGATTGCTGAAACGTGACCCGCGTTCTGTTGAACGTAAGAAATTCGGTCATAAGAAAGCAAGAAGAAGCTACCAGTTCAGTAAGAGATAAGCTTGAGCTACAAGTCGCGGGCTTGGGCCTTGAAGCTCATTACCGGCGGGTCGTAGTCTAATAATATTTGAAATAACAACACAAATACAAATAATGGAACAAAACACTTCTCTTCAACAGCAACTTTTAGATGCCGGTGTACATTTTGGTCACCTGCGCAAGAAGTGGAATCCGAAGATGCTTCCTTACATCTTTGCTGAAAAAAAGGGTATCCATATTATTGATCTGAATAAAACTACAGAGTGTCTCCAGGAAACTGCAGCCGCTATGAAGCAGATTGCACGCAGTGG
>JAOQAL010000521.1 GCA_025963615.1 Chitinophagaceae bacterium
ATTCATTGGCTTTGGCATCTTTACGGCATTATTTCCGTTTCATACCTGGGTACCTGATGGTCACTCAGCGGCGCCCACTGCAGCTTCTATGTTCCTGGCGGGCATTTCAATGAAGTTGGGCGGCTATGGTTGCCTGAGAGTTGCCACCTGGTTAATGCCCGATGCGGCGCACCATTATTCAATGATCATTATAGTTTTGGCATCCATCGCAATTCTATATGGTGCTTTCGCCACGATGATGCAGACTGACCTGAAATATATCAATGCCTACTCCTCGATCAGCCACTGTGGTTTTGTTTTGCTCGGTATTGGCATGTTAACCAAAACGGCCATAACCGGGGCTGTTATGCAAATGGTATCTCACGGATTAATGACAGCGCTTTTCTTTGCGGCTATCGGTATGATCTACGATCGTACCCATACGCGGCAAACTGCACAATTGAGTGGCCTGCTAAAAATAATGCCTTTTATTTCTACTGTATTTGTAATAGCCGGCTTATGTTCGTTGGGTTTACCGGGCCTCAGCGGCTTTGTAGCCGAGATGACCATCTTCATGGGGTCCTGGCAAAATACCGATGGCTTTTACCGCCTGGCAACCATCATCGCCTGCGCTTCCATCGTAGTGACGGCTGTTTATATTTTACGGGCAACCGGGCAAGTGATTATGGGGCCGGTAAAGAATAATGAATTCAAATTACTCCGGGATGCCGGATGGCACGAGAAGTTAGCTGCCGGTTTATTAATTACCGGCATCCTGGCAATCGGCATGGCACCTTTCTGGCTGAATGAATTGGTAAAACCGGCAGCAGAAATAATTATGCAAAAAATTACAAGTATCGTAAAGTAATAAATTATTAACGCGGAATGCTGATCGATTTTTTCATACTGATGAAGGCGGAATTGATGATTACCCTGATCATCTTCATTCTGTTGTTTTTAAAACTGGGCAACAGGGAATGGACAAATGATTCATTCCTTCATTTGATCAATCTTCTTTTACTGGTTAATCTGGCATCTGGTTTTTTCTTTTCAAAAGAAGGAGTATTATTTGGGGATATGTTTAAAACCAATGACCTGCTGCGTTTGGAAAAAAATATTTTAAATCTTGGCACGTTGCTTATTTCTCTTCAATCCTACAGCTGGCTTAAAAAACATAAGCATGTACCGGAATTTTATATCTTGCTGCTGTCCACGCTGCTGGGTTTGTTTTTTATGATTTCCGCCAACAACCTGCTGATGTTTTACCTGGCGTTGGAACTTGCTACCATTCCGCTGGCTGCGTTGTCCAATTTTGACCTGGATAAAAGACGTTCTTCTGAAGCGGCCTTTAAAATGATTATCTCATCGGCGTTTTCTTCCGGTCTGCTATTGTTTGGCATTTCCCTGTTATATGGCACGACAGGCAGTTTAAATTTACCCGAAATTTCTCTGCATCTTAATGGCAGCGCGCTGCAAATCTTTTCTTTTATTTTATTATTAGCGGGCTTTGGATTTAAAGTTTCCGCGGTTCCTTTTCATCTATGGACAGCCGATGTTTACGAGGGCGCGCCGGTTGCAATTACTTCCTATTTTTCGGTTATATCAAAAGGCGCTTTTTTGTTTGCGATGGTCTCCATATTATATAACGTTTTCAATCTCCCGGCAGGCAACTGGTATAACATGATTTTTCTTTTGTCAGTAGTCACTATGATAACCGGAAACCTGTTCGCTTTGAGACAACAGAATATGAAGCGTTTTCTTGCCTTCTCGTCAATTGCACAGGTTGGTTTTATTTTAATTGGCCTATCAGGACAGTCAGCGGAAGGAGCCGCCTCCGTTATATATTTTATCCTGGTTTATCTCTTCTCCAACCTTGGAGCCTTTGGTGTGATATCCCTGGTAAGTGCAGTTACAGGCAAAGAAAACCTGGATGATTATAGGGGGCTTTATAAAACAAATCCACTTTTATGCTGGGCGCTGGCTATTTCATTGTTTTCCCTGGCCGGCATTCCACCGACCGCTGGTTTTTTTGGAAAATTCTTTTTATTACTCGCCGGAGCCGGTACGGCCCACCTGCCTGAAGGACAGGGAAATTATCTTTTGATTACCATAGGAGCGTTAAACATGATTGTCTCATTATATTATTACCTGGTAGTCATTAAAGTGATGTTTATGGATCGTAATAATAATCCAATAGAAACAATCAAAACACCACTTCAGTCCAAAATTGCATTGCTTATTTGCATCGCTGGTATACTGATTACGGGTTTGGCAAGCGGCGCGTACAACTATATTTATTCTTTAGTAAAATGACACCGATCTTTAGATAACAAACCCGTCACCGGTATGGCCATTAATAAAAATCATGAATTTGAGGAACTGAACGGTGTGAAATGTGCCATTGTTGAAAAAAATGTGAAGCCTGAAAGGGTTTCATTTTTGAAAGAATTGCTGGAGTATAACCGTTATACCGTCATCGTTATTCCATCACCTGCACCTAAAGTTGTAACAGCGATACTGCCAAAAGAAGGAGAACAGGTTCCCGATCCATCTTCGCGCACACCGGAAACATTTACAGTAGGCGTAACGGATGTTAGTTTCAACGCTATCAACGCAATTTTTGGACGCTTGCTTCATACCAAAGATGGGCATATCGTAACCCTGGCGTACTGGCAACAAAAAGAAAAAACGGCCCATGATGAGATTCCTTATTTTGAATAACACGAATTGACGCTAATAAAAAACGCTAATTCCCGCTAATAGAGTACGTTGATTATATATGCTAATGGATACGGATCAAGTCTCCGGTAGAAAACGCTGTTTCGCGCTCATAAAGAGCGCGAATTATGCATTGTAGATGGGCACATCGTAACCCTGGCGTACTGGCAACAAAAAGAAAAAACGGCCCATGATGAGATCCCTTATTTTGAATAACACGAATTGACGCTAATAAAAAACGCTAATTCCCGCTAATAGAGTACGTTGATTATACATGCTAATGGATACGGATAAAGTCTGCTGGTAGAAAACGCTGTTTCGCGCTTATAAAGAGCGCGAATTATGCATTGTAAATAAGAATCCCGCCAAAAGTGGCGGGATCTATTCTTTTCATAAGGGTTATTTCTTAGAGAACGCCAGGGCGCTAACAAAATGATATTCGGTAGTTCTACTACTATGACAGTACCAACGTAACAAAAGTTGCACACGAGGACAACTTAAAGAAAACCTCCAAGAAATAATCTCACAGGTCGCGGAGAGTTGCTAATCAAAATTTTTATGCTGCTTTTTTATATTTTCCCACCTTATGCCCTGCGGTTGCGAAATAAAAAATAAATAAGTAGCATGGGATCATTATCCAGAACGCCTGCTGCAAACCAATTTCTTTTCCGAGTGAAGCCCATACTTTTGGTAAAACAGCGCCTCCCGCAATACCGACGATCAATAAGGCAGAACCGGTTTTTGTAAACTTCCCAAGACCATCGATTGCCAACGGCCAGATGGCAGGCCAAACCAGTGCATTCGCCAAGCCCAGTAATGCGATAAACAGAACGGAAGTATACCCGGACGAAAAAATAGCACCTAAACTAAACAGTACACCTAATATGGCAGAAATTTTCATAGCCGTATTTTGTGTAACATATTTTGGTATTGTTAAAATTCCAGTAATATACC
>JAOQAL010000557.1 GCA_025963615.1 Chitinophagaceae bacterium
TGAACCGTAACGGGCAGCCGAATCAGGTAGCTTTAAATTACAGCAACTTTTCCCGAGACAGCCTGTACCTGGAACAGGTAGCATTTTGTAACCAGTGGATTGGTTCCCTAACCCGCGCCGCCAACAAAAGCTTTAAACGCCCAAGAATAGTGATCATTGAAGGAGATCATGGATACCGGGACGCCGATGACAATCAACTGATCCGGGACCGGGAATTCATGAATTTATCTTCCTATTATTTTTCTGATAAAGATTACAGGCTGCTTTACAAAAATATAAGTCCTGTAAATAGTTTCCGGGTTATTCTTAATAAGTATTTTAACACCCAGCTACCACTACTAAGGGACTCAACTATTCTGTTATATTCAAATAAAGGACTTATCAACCTGGAATGATTCGTGGTAAAGGCAGCTATTCTCAACCATTTATTCTGATTAACACCGGCAGCATGGCAACCGGTACCGCGATGCCGGGTCATCGGATAGGGATAAAGAAGTCCAGGAACTTTAATGCGAATTAGATATTCTGTCAAAAACTACGATCAATCTAAGACCATGTCAGCCTGGTAAATCTTTCAACATTGTTGTAGCCAGGTATAGCAGACCTGGTTTATCACTCGTAAAAGCCCCGACCATCCGATTTAAAAAATGTATGTTAAACAATATATGCCCGTAACTATATTTGCAATTAATACTGATTTTCTTATACCACATTAAACACGGTGATAATTGTCACAACCGCAATGCCAATAAACTTATAACATGATCATCCCCCGAGATTTTTTTTTGGATTCATTAAGAAGCCGGCCATTTTATATTTTATTGCTCCCACTTTTTTTTGTTTTACATGGCGTCAGGGAAAATTTTGGCTTTATCATGTTAAGCGATGCCGCCTCACTCTGGCTTTTCTATAGCGCCGTTATCCTGTTGTTGTACCTGGTATTATTTTTCCTTTACCGGAAAAAACAACAGAAGGCAGGACTGTTAACATTTCTATTTTCCTGTATCTTCTTTTTTTTTGGAGCTGTCCAGGATTTCTTAAAATCCAACATTCCACAACTAAACAGATATATCATTCTTTTTCCTGCAATCATTGTAGTGATTATTTCGGCAATTATCATATTGAAAAAAACGAAAAGTCTTTTAAAAAAAATAAGTCTCTACCTTAATCTACTCTTATTATTATTGTCAGTTTATGATATTTCTGCTGTTATTTTCAATACACTTTTCCCAGAGAAAGACAAGTTCACCATTTATCCATTCGCCCAAAATAAGGATTATGAAATTTGCGCGGATTGTAATAAGCCGGATATTTTTTTCCTGCTGTTTGATGAATATGCAAGTTCGGTCAGTCTGAACGATTATCTTGGATATAACAATAGCGAAATGGATAGCTTTTTTACAAACAAACAATTCAGAATTCAAAAATACAGTTCCGGCAATTACAATTACACTCCCTTTTCAATGGCTTCCATTCTCAATATGGCGTATATAAACGGAATGTATAGCAAAAAAATCGGTATTGATGATTTCGCACGCTGTACTAAACTTGTGAGAGAAAACAAGGTTATAAAATTTCTATCTTCTTATGGATATGAAATTGTCAATTATTCAATTTTTGATTTGGCCGGAAACCCTTCGCCATTTTACCAGAATTTTCTGCCGCTTAAAACAAAACTGATTACAGACCGCACTCTTTGGGGTAAAATAAGAACCGATATATTGTGGAATCTTCTAACTGGAAGATTTGAAGTTAAATGGCTCACGACTAATGTCATATACACATCTTTACATAACAACGACAAATTGTTTGATCTTTTAAAAAAGGAATCCCTGAAGAAAAGTATGACCCCCCGGTTTATATACGCTCATTTCAATTTACCTCATCACCCCTTTTATTTCGATAAAAACGGTAAATTAAAAGATAAAGAAACATTAATAAATGATTACTCTAAAAATTCCTACCTGGATAATGTAAGATACGCCAATAAAAAAATAAGGGAGCTTGTAGATACCATCCAAACCAATAGCAACGGCAAAGCGGTCATTATTGTAATGGGAGATCACGGGTACAGGTCAGACGCCACTGTACCAGAAAAAGTCTTCTTTGAAAATCTAAACGCCGTTTACCTGCCAGCCCAAAACTATCATCTTTTTTATGATAGCGTTACCGGAGTGAATCAATTCAGGGTTGTATTAAACAGTTTGTTTAAACAAAACCTTCCTTTGTTAAAGGATTCCACCACCTTTTTGAGAATCAAATAACCAGGAGCCAGGTGCTGGAAGCTGGAAGCTGGATACTGGATACTAGATGCTGGATGCTAGATGCTGGATACTGGATACTGGATGCTGGATGCTGGTAGAATCAATCCTGCAAGGCAAGTTCGAGTACCTGGCTCATCGTCCGTACGTAATGAAACTTTATCCCTTTTATGAAATCAGATTCAATTTCATCTACGTCTTTTTCATTTTGCCAACACAGAATTATTTCCTTTAAACCGGCCCGCTTGGCAGCCAATACTTTTTCTTTGATACCACCTACCGGTAACACCTGACCGCGTAAAGTTATTTCACCCGTCATGGCGAGATAGGGTTTTACCCTTTTCCCGGTTAAGGCAGACGCAATCGCTGTCATCATCGTGATCCCCGCGCTCGGACCATCCTTTGGCACCGCCCCTTCGGGCACGTGGATATGAATATTTTTCTTTTCAAATAGTTTTGAATCAAGTTTATATTTTTTTGTATTCGATTGAAGGTATGTCAATGCTGTGCTGGCACTTTCTTTCATCACATTCCCCAAATTACCGGTTAAACGCAATTCGCCTTTGCCATCACTGATGCTTGTTTCGATAAAAAGTATATCCCCGCCTACATAAGTCCAGGCCAACCCTACGGCAACGCCAGCCATATTGGCCGTTTTATACAGTTCATTGCTGTATTTGGTTTTACCCAGCATTTTTTCAATATCATCCGCCGTTACAAAAGGCTTAATTTTCCCTCTCATGATCAGCTGCTTGGCCTGGTAGCGCATAATGGAAGCCAGTTGACGATCAAGTTCCCGAACACCACTTTCCCTGGTATAATCCTGAATAATTTTTTCCAGTACTTTATCACTTATTTTGAAATTCGTGGTTTTCAAGCCATG
>JAOQAL010000562.1 GCA_025963615.1 Chitinophagaceae bacterium
GGGCGTCCAGGATTCGATCCGCAAAACTCATATACTGAATCGTTGACTATATGATGCACCGGGTGATGAATTAGAACCCGGAACACCGGCCGCCATTTTTCAGTTTAAAAGTGAATATCCCAAAAACAGGCTGGGCCTGGCAAAATGGTTATTCGATCAACAAAACCCGCTTACGGCACGAGTTTATGTAAATATTTTATGGCAGGAATTTTTTGGAAGGGGCCTGGTTAAAACGTCCGGTGATTTTGGCATGCAGGGTGAACTTCCCTCTCACCCGGCGTTGCTCGATTGGCTGGCGGTTGATTTTATGGAACACAACTGGGATATCAAACGACTGGTAAAACAGCTGGTTACTTCTGCAACTTACCGCCAGTCGGCTGTTGTAACAAAAGAAAAACTGGCAGCTGATCCGGATAATATATTGCTGGCCCGCGGACCACGGTACCGGATAGCCGCAGAATTAATACGCGATCTGGTATTATCCAGCAGCGGCTTGCTGAATACGACGCTCGGCGGACCGAGTGTAAAACCTTATCAACCGGCGGGCCTATGGGAAGGCGCCACCTCCGGCCGGGGATTATTATCTGTTTATAATCAGGATCACGGCAAAGATCTTTACCGGCGTGGCATGTATACCCTTATTAAAAGAACAGTACCACCTCCTTCCCTGGCAATTTTTGATGCCAGCAACCGGGATATCTGCGAAGTAAAAAGATTAAGGACCAATACTCCTTTGCAGGCGCTGGTCATGATGAATGATCCGGCTGTACTGGAAGCTTCGCGGGTTTTGGCTGCGCGGTTGTTGCAGGAAAATAGCAATACAAAAGAAAAAATAATCAAAGCTTTCCGATTGATCGTATGCAGGAAACCGGTGGAAAGGGAATTGGAGTTATTGACAAATTATTATAATAAACAGCTCAATAGTATGGAAGAATCAACAGCGCAAAAGACGCTGGCTGTTGGTGAATATCCAATCCCTGAAAAAGAAGACCGGAAAAAACTGGCCGTCATGATGCGGCTTGTGTCAACGATTTATAACCTGGAAGAAACGATAACCAAATCATGATGAAACCGCGGTACGCTAAACGATTAAATTTCTTTACATGGAAAAAGAAATCTTAGAACATGGCTTCAATTTTAACAGGCGCCGTTTCCTCTCCACCTTAAGCCTGGGGATAGGAAGTGTAGCCCTGGGGTCCTTACTGATGCCTGATCTTTTTGGCAACCCGGCAACAGAAGAAAACGGATTTATTCCGGGCATTCCGCATTTTGCACCCAAGGCAAAACGGGTGATTTATTTATTTCAGAACGGGGCTCCGTCGCAACAGGAGCTGTTTGATTATAAGCCCCGGCTCCGTGAAATGAACGGAAAGGAAATACCTCCTTCCGTACGCGGCACGCAACGCCTTACCGGCATGACCGCAGACCAGGCCTCATTTCCGCTCGTTGGATCTTTCACCGATTTTAAACAATATGGCAACTCACGGGCATGGATAAGTGACCTGTTGCCCTATACCGCAAAAATAGTGGATGACCTCTGTCTCGTAAAATCCATGTATACGGAAGCCATCAATCATGATCCTGCTTTAACATTCATACAGACAGGATCCCAACAGGGCAACCGGCCGAGTATGGGCTCCTGGCTTAGTTATGGTTTAGGAAATGAAAATAAAAACCTGCCGGCCTTTACCGTATTACTTTCAAGAGGTATCGGCAATGGCCAGGGTGTTTACTCTAAATTGTGGTCCAATGGTTTCCTGGATTCCGTACACCAGGGTGTACAATTCAGCAAGGGAGAAGACCCGGTATTGTACCTGCGTGACGCTGATGGAATGAATAGAAAAGACCGCCGGGATATGCTGGACAATCTTTCTGAATTAAATGAAATTTCGTATCAACAGTTTGGTGATCCCGAAATAACCACAAGGATTAAACAATACGAAATGGCTTACCGCATGCAGACAGCGGTGCCTGAAGTCATGGATTTATCGAAAGAGCCGGATAGTATCGTTTCGATGTACGGGCCCGATTGCTTAGTGCCCGGTACCTTTGCGGCTAATTGCCTGCTTGCGCGTAAATTGTCGGAAAATGGAGTCCGGTTTGTACAGCTTTATCACCAGGGATGGGATCAACATGGTAACCTGCCCTTTGAAATAACAAGGCAGGCAAAAGATGTAGACCAGGCTTCGGCAGCGTTGGTGACTGATCTGAAACAACGTGGATTGCTGGATGAAACATTGGTAATATGGGGTGGGGAATTTGGCCGCACAAGTTATACACAAGGCACCCTAACGAAAGATAACTATGGCCGGGATCATCATCCCCGTTGTTTTACAATCTGGATGGCAGGAGGCGGCATTAAACCAGGCATCGTATATGGAGAAACCGATGAACTGGGATACAATATAATTAAAGACCCCGTACACGTACATGATTTTCAGGCTACGGTTTTAAACCAGTTAGGACTAAATCACGAGAAACTTATCTTTAAACACCTGGGCCGCCGTTACCGGTTGACCGATGTTTCCGGGAAAGTCATAAGAGATATAATCAGTTAAATCTATTGAATCATAAACGGTACAGTCCATCTATTTTAATGAACATTAAACTAAGGCTTTTAGGGGAACAGGTATTAATCGTGTTCAATATTTTCGTCCTGTTCCTGTTATTGTTTGACAACAAATTGGTATTGCCTTATTGGTTGCAGTCTGCAGGCAGGCTGCATACGCTGCTGCTTCACTTCCCAATTGTGATACTCATTTTGGCGATTGGGATGGATCTATTCCGTTTCTCCGGACAAAAGAATTCAACTATTTTTTTTATTAACTTCTCCAGGTCCCTGCTGCTGACAGGCGTCTTGCTGGCCGGTATTACGGTTATCCTGGGTTTGTTTCTTTCGAGAGAAGAAGGATATGCCGGCGATACATTACAATGGCATAAGTGGACGGGCGCTGGTATTTTTTTTATGGCATCCATCATATACCGGCTGCGGAATAAGCTTTGGTATAAAGCCCCGGCGGCATGGTGCACCGCTTTCACGATGATCTCCTCATTGATCATCACAGGGCATTATGGCGCAACCTTAACGCATGGGGAAAATTTCATTCTGCAGCCCATTACTTCTACCATGCAAAAACCACCGGTGCCGTTGGACCAGGCCATCGTCTTTAATGATGTTATCCAACCTATTTTAGAAAAAAAATGCACCGGCTGCCATAACCCGCATAAACTAAAGGGAGAAATGGTATTGACCGATACGTTATCAATAATGAAAGGGGGCAAATCAGGCAAATTGTTTGTACCGGGAAATACAGCAATCAGTTTATTACTCGAGCGTGTGCACCTTCCCCTGGAGGAAGAGGAACATATGCCGCCGGCAGGCAAACCACAACTTACTGCAGATGAAATTATATTGCTTTCCCTGTGGATTAAAGCAAAAGCCAGCTTTACGCAAAAAGTTATCGCTTTACCTGGCGGTGACTCCCTGCGGTTGCTGGCCACTTCCGTCTTAAAACCTGTCGTAGATTCTGAAGCCCTGTTCAACTTTCCTCCTGCTGACGAAAAAACAATTGCAACACTGAATACAGATTACCGCACGGTAGCACACCAGGCAAAAGAATCGCCGGCTCTCGACGTCAGCATTTATAACATGGAGGCATACTCTATAAAGCAATTGCAGGAGCTGGATGAAATTAAAAAGCAGGTCGTTTCTCTTAGCCTTAATAAGCTGCCGGTGAAAGACGAAGATCTTATAACCATCAGCCGGTTCGAAAATCTGCGCAGGCTGGAATTGAATTTTACGGATATCACCGTCCGGGGGTTGCAGGCACTTACATCATTAAAACATTTACATACCCTTTCTCTTTCCGGAACAAAAGTTTCGTATCCAGGATTGAAAGAAACCCTGACTGCATTTAAAACCCTTAAAACGATAGCCGTCTGGAACACGGAGCTATCTTCCGTGGAAATCGCACAACTACAGCAGGATTATAAAAATATCACCTTCATTGAAGGATTTAAAAATGATGGAAAAGAACCGCTGAAACTAAATCCCCCGCAGGTAAAAAACAGTACGATGATTTTTGCAGACACGATACCGGTACAATTGCGGCATCCTATCAGAGGTGCAGAGATCCGCTACACAACGGATGGCAGCGAACCAGATAGTATCCGCTCTCCTGTCTTTGACAACCATACATGGATCGGTAAAAACACAACGATAAAAGCTAAAGCATACAAAGCAGGTTGGTTTACCAGTGATGTTGCAGTGT
>JAOQAL010000145.1 GCA_025963615.1 Chitinophagaceae bacterium
TTTAAAATATTTCCGAGGAGGATTTGAAAATTATTCAGAAATATTATGCTGGCCTGAGCCAGTTAACAAGAAAAGAGGAAAGCCTTCAGCAATCGCATTCCATTGATGAAGCGAGAGAAATGGATGCAATAAAAAAAGGTAGGGAAGACGGAATCAAAAATAAATTAAATAAGGGGGAAGATTAGTCTTTCTGATGTGGAAAAAATGATGTGATGGAATTATTTGACACCATGATACTCAAGACAATCAGCCGGAAGCTTTTACAACGCAAAGAAACTATTGCAGTAGGAGAAAGTGTTACTTCAGGTTTATTGCAGTTTGCATTTTCAAATGCGCCCGACGGAGCCAGTTTTTTTCAGGGCGGTATTACTGCTTATAACATTGCTCAAAAATATAAATTTCTCCAGGTGGAACCGATCCATGCATTAGGGGTAAACTGTGTTTCCGAAAAAGTTGCCGATGAAATGGCGATTCATATCTGCAAGTTATTTTCGAGTGACTGGGGTATTGGTCTCACCGGTTATGCAACACCGGTGCCTGAATCGGATCAAAAAATATATGCTTTCTACTCAATAGTTTATCAGGGGGAAATTAAAGTGAAAAGTAAGGTAAGCGGTGACAAAAAAGATCCCATTGATCAACAGCTGACATACTGTTCAGTAATTCTCAGCGAGCTCATGAAAGCACTGAACGGATAATGCACTCACCGCAAATGTGTAAAAGATTGCATCGTTTAAAGATTTCGGGCAAATGTTTCCCCTTTCATCTGTAAAGAACTTTCTTATAGGAAGTTGAACTTTTTTCTATACTGGCAGAATCCGAATTTGTGGACAGGTTGTAACTTGGTATTATGAAGCGTTCACGATCAGCAGACCTTCCGCTACATTATATTTCAGTGCCGCAGTGGCTGATGCAAGGCATGAGGTATAGCCTGTTTTGTTCGACTAAGAAATTTCTGTCTTAAAATTCAGGACCCCTGCGGTTTGGATTGAAGTCTTAATAATCAATACAAAAAAAGGAACTGCCCTATACAGTTCCTTACTCCGTTAAGTATATTTATGATAGCGCTGGACTATCGATTCTGATGGGCGGTATCGACATGCATCGTAGTGTCCATACTACTACTTTGGGTAGAAAGACTATCGGTTGCATCCGGCGAGCCACTTCCTTTCTTTGAAGGTTCACAACTTGTCATCCATACGCCGGTAAAGGCGATAAGAAATGAACCTATCAATAACAATTTTTTCATGTTTTCGATTTTAAATAAATAATGATTTTATATTTATTATTGACTGGTGGTATCTCTTTGAGGTCGAAGCGAGTCTCTTTTCATTGTGCTGTCTTTTCCCCAGTACTTCTTCTTATTTAAACTATCCTTCTTCGATTTTGGAAGGGTATCATAAGGCGATTGAAAACTTATTGCAGTTCTTGTACTGGGAGAATTGAGGGTGCTGCTTTTTACTCCGTATGCAAAAAAAACTGCAATAGCGAAACTGCCTGCGAAAAATAATTGTTTCATAATAAATTGATTTAATTAAATAAACGATTGCGTAAACAAGAATACAATTATTGTTCCTTCACAATTTGCTTCAAAATGGTTCTGAGGTGGAATTATTTCATCAAAAGATGAAAATTTGGGGAATGCAGAATATAAATCGTTGACACATGGCACTATTTTATTTGCAATAGGTAAAATGCATTTTTATGTCTCTTGCTTTCAAGACAAGGCGCCCTGGAAAAGCCGGCCGGCCAAAAAGTTAAAAAAAAAATAAAGAGGGGATCTGCCTCTTATGATGAATTTAAGTTGCATCATGGGCAGCAGTATAGCGGTATGCCGGTGGGCGGAAGTCACAAGAATGCTAATAATGTATTCAAAGATTTGCTGAGCACTGGGCTGCTTCGGTGAGATTTGTCTCTAATTGGTAAAGCCCATTATTATATCGATTACAATTATATTCTTCATAAAAAAAGAATTGATGGATGGACCAATTGAACAGGATGCCACGGTAAATGTTTATGCGTATACCTTCGAAATATCAATACTTTTCAGATAAGGCTCCAGGTATAAAGTATCCTCAAAACTGAAATATTGCCGGTAAATGCATTCATGGACATAAGCTTGTAATTCAATATACAATCTACCGGATTGATAAAGTTCATACATGTCATAGCCATCATAACGTTTTGCAATCAATACACAATCTTTTTCCAGGAATTCAAGCTTACCAATATCCGAAAGAAATTTAAATTGCTCCGGGGACATAAAATTCATTTTATTTCTAATAGAGATAATTAAAAAATCGTGCCTGTTTATTTATTTCCTGCAGAATTTCTATTGCCTCTAATCCGTAGAAGGACTCAAGAAAAATTTACCGGGGCAGCTCACAAATGATTGAAGCATGTTTAAAATTTACTTTTTAAAGAGCAATAAAATATTTTTTAGAATCTTCCAGGGAATTAATTGTCAAAAGTATTTAGGGAGCAGGCACAATTTTTTTATTCAAACCAGTAATTAAAAATCCAACGATGGAACAGGATAAGAAGCATGAATCCAAGGATTCAGATGAAGGCGGCTGGAATAAGCTCAGGGATGAACTAGAAAACCTGGATAAGGAATATGTTGAAATGGACGGTGTCAGGTTAAAGCCCAGTCAATGTTACCGGATAGCCAATAGCTCTCTTCATGTAATTTATAATACGAATTGTCCCGATTCGCTGAAGGAAAAAATACAATCCATCTTATCAAAATATACTGGGCAGGATGAAAGTAATCCACCTGAACAAGAATTTTTCTTCCCATAAAACCGGGCATGAGTTGCTTGAGATAGCTAAACAGCTGGAAACAGAAGGCGACAAGGCACAAGCTGTTGCCGTGTATGAAGAAATGATTAAAAAGAAATACCAAAAAGAATTGGGATACCAGCGGGTAATGATTCTTTTGAGAGGCCTTAAGGAATATAGGAGGGAATTAGAAGTTGTAAATAGAGCCATTGATGATTTTAAAAAGCTTTATTCCGGGAGAAATGCTTTGACAAACAAAAAGGCGATTAATACCAGCAGGAAACTTATTAAGTTAATGGGACTGAAGGATAATTTGAATGATTATCCGCAGCCATTACCCCGTTGGCTAAAAAGAAAACAAGCATTAAAAAAAAAGATGTCCGGGTATAAAAAAAATTGAGGATTTTATAGTTGATAACGACTTGTTTTACGAGGCAATGGATAAACTGGATGAATTCTGCCGTGACTGTTCGTCGAAAGGGGTCCTATTGATTTGATAATTTTTTATAACGCCCCATTATACTTCCTTTTGCAATAATGTGAGGTTGAATCGCTGTTTTTAATTCCTGTTTGTTGGCTCCTGCAGTCAAATCTATCTTGGCGTCAAGCGCATAAATATAGAAGTAATATCGATGGGTGCCGCTAGGCGGACAGGGGCCATGGTAGCCTGTTTTTCCGGCACTGTTGGTGCCATTGATTCCAGGATTTGTACTTTCTTTAATTGTTGAAGACGGTTC
>JAOQAL010000629.1 GCA_025963615.1 Chitinophagaceae bacterium
TGAAACTTCATAAAGCATTTTTAGACAAATCAAGATGAGCTATACCATTATATCTGGTACCAACCGGAGAGATAGTAATACCTATAGAATCGCGTTGCATTATCAACAGGTGATGGATAAAAAAGGAATTGAAGCCAAACTGGTAACATTAGAAAACGTGAATCCCTTAGCGGAGGACGGTGAATTTAAAAGAATAGAGCGGGATATTTTAATACCTACCAGCAAGTTTATTTTTATATCGCCTGAATACAATGGAAGTATACCCGGTATTCTAAAATTAGTAATTGATGAAGCGGATTGGAAAACAGCCTGGCGAGATAAAAAAGCGGCGTTGGTGGGAGTTTCAACAGGCAGAGCGGGTAATTTAAGGGGTATGGATCACCTTACATCTATTTTACATCATATGAACATACATGTATTGCCCAATATGCTGCCGATTTCGCAGGTGGATAGATTTTTAAATGGTAATGGGCAGGTTACTGATACCGGGATTCTTGCTGCAGTTGAAAAACAAATTGATCAGTTCATTGTTTTTTAAAACAATTTCATTTCTCAATCGTCGTAATCTTTATAATACAACTTTCTTATGCGCAATTCTCCTTTTTGGTGGGTTTTATTAGCTTGTATGATGCTGCTGGATATTTATGTATTCCAGGTGGTTAAATATGTTTCTCATTCGGCGGGCCCCAGAGCTAAAATGATTCTTTACTCTGCTTACTGGACGATCTCGGTCTCGGCCCTACTTTTCCTGCTTGTCCTTCCATACCTGAGTTTTGAACAGCAACCGAAAATTTTGAGGAATACCCTATTTGCAATTATTGCCGGTTTATTTTTTGCTAAAATAATTGCTTCGGTTTTCTTTTTGATAGACGACATACGCCGGGGCGTTCAATGGGTCGCTGGTAAATTGCTATTTTCAAACACGGAAGGCGAAACCATGCAGGAAGGAACAACAATATCGCGTTCCATCTTCCTGAGTTGGGCAGGTATGATTGCAGGAAGTGGTTTGTTTGGATCATTAATGTATGGTTTTGGCAATAAATACAAATACCAGGTAAACCGTCAGCAACTGGCTTTTGATAATTTGCCCTTGGCTTTTAAAGGATTTAAAATCGTTCATATCTCGGATATTCATTCCGGTAGTTTTACGGACAAGCAGGCGGTCATGAAAGGAGTGGAAAAAATATTAAAGGAAAAACCGGATGTCATTTTATTCACCGGGGATCTGGTAAATGATGTAGCGGATGAAATGAAGAATTATATGGAAGTTTTTAACCGGTTAAAAGCCCCCATGGGAGTTTATTCCACCTTGGGAAATCATGATTACGGTGATTATACGCATTGGAACAGCGCGGAGGAAAAAAGTGCCAACCTGGAACGGTTAAAAAAAGTTCATGGTGAGTTGGGCTGGCGTTTATTGATGAATGAGTTTGTGGAATTGCAAAGAGGAGATGAAAAAATCGCGTTGATTGGCATCGAAAATTGGGGAGCCAAAGCGAGATTTCCCAAATATGGCGATCTTAAAAAGGCCTATTCCGGTTCGGAGAATTATCCCTTTAAAATTTTAATGAGTCATGATCCTTCGCATTGGGATGCGCAGGTGCGGCCAGATTACCCCGCAATTGATCTGATGCTGGCCGGCCATACGCACGGAATGCAGTTTGGTCTTGAAGTTCCCGGTTTCCATTGGAGTCCGGTGCAATATATCTACAAACAATGGGCAGGTCTTTATGAAGAAGCCCACCAGAAACTTTACGTCAATAGGGGATATGGGTTTATCGGATATCCTGGCAGGGTCGGTATCCTGCCTGAAATTACCGTATTGGAACTGGTATGATATTTTTCCTTCCTTCAATAAATCAACGGGGATTGACGTTATTAAGCCGGCAGGCGATTTAAACCTTATCCTATACAAAAGGTCAAATGCCGGTTGCCTGGCTAACGCCTGTGAAATTCCCACACAACTGCACGAAAGCATGTTTAAAAAATGGTTCATCATAGTACTTACCATGAGCTATGGCATTACTTTGTCTGCACAAAGTAATGGCCCGGACACGTCGATTGTACCTGAGAAAAAAATTCTGGCTCCGAGGGATGACGATTTCAGCGACCTGGATGATATTACATTAGATGAACTGGAATCTTTTATGGATTCGATCTTATCCCCCAACAGTTATTTTCTGGCCAGCCTGCAGCTAGGGAAAGGCTATTATAATTACGAGTCAAAATCAACCTATCTGACTGAAACGGCTCAAAAGCTCACCTATGCACCGGTACTTGGTTATTTTCATAAAAGCGGATGGGGTGTAAATGCTACCGGCTATATCATTAATGAAGATAAAAAACTGAATTTATTCCAGGCATCCGCAGGACCTTCGTTTGATTATTTAAAGAATAAAAGTTTTGCAACCGGCATTGCTTTTACCCGCTTTTTTACAAAGGATTCGCTGCCATTCTATACATCTCCCTTGCAAAATGAGGCATATGTCTATTTTATATGGCGAAAGCTGTGGATAAAACCCTCCGTTTCGGTTAACTATGGATGGGGAAGCCGGTCTGATTATGAACACCGGGAAGACCTGATAAATACACTACGCCTGCAGCAAAATGGCTTTACAAGAATAAAAACCACCGAGTCCATAAAGGATCTATCTGTTATGGTTTCAGCCCGTCATGATTTTTATTGGTTAGATGTAATGACTTCTAATGACCATATCCGCCTTACGCCACAGCTCGCTTTTACAAGTGGCACACAGAAATTTGGGTTTAATCAGACTTCTAACAGTTATACAACCACGATCCGTACCGGGTCCAATATTTTATATAATTCAGAAAGTTCCTTTCTTAGCAGCAATACGGACTTTCAGCCATTGTCACTGGCGTTACACCTGCGTGGCGAATATTCAATCGGCAAATTTTTTATTCAACCTCAACTGATCATGGACTATTATTTCCCCGCAACGGAAAATAATTTTAATACCATGTTCTCATTGAATGCAGGTTTCCTCTTTTAATCTGTGCAGCTTTCAGGATTAGGATAATCTTCACAATTGATAAATAATAAGTCCATACCATTTCCTGTTTATAACTTTGTTCAAAGAACATTTTGGTTAACGGAATTTAACAGCATCTGATTCCCGTTGGCATTATACTTGAATTTTTTTGGCATTCACCTAAAAAACTTAGTTATGAAAACAAAACTCATTTGTCTTGTCGCTGTTCTT
>JAOQAL010000146.1 GCA_025963615.1 Chitinophagaceae bacterium
ATCGCCGTCGGCGCTACGATGGCCTTGCAGCCCGATGAATGGATCATGCCGCTGCATCGTAACCTGGGTGTATTCACATCCCGCTATATGCCGTTACATAAATTATTCAAACAATGGCAAGGTAGCAAAGATGGATATAGTAAAAGCAGGGAACGAAGTTTTCATTTTGGTAGCAAAGAGCATCATATCTGTGGCATGATTTCTCACCTGGGTCCGCAGTTGGCTATTGCTGATGGTGTGGCGTTGGCTCACCGGCTTAAAAATGAAAAAAAAGTCTCTTTAGCTTTTACCGGCGAAGGCGGTACCAGCGAAGGCGATTTTCATGAAGCATTAAATGTTGCGGCGGTCTGGGATCTGCCGGTAATTTTTATCATTGAAAATAACGGGTATGGTTTAAGCACACCTGTTACAGAACAATACCGTTGCATCAGTCTGGTGGATAAGGCGAAGGGCTATGGCATGGAAGCTGTGCAGATTGATGGAAACAATGTGCTTACGGTATATGATACGATTAAAGGAGTGCGGGATTATTGTATCAGAAATCATAAGCCCTTCCTCATTGAATGTCTTACTTTCCGGATGCGGGGCCATGAAGAAGCCAGCGGTACCAAATATGTTCCTCCAAAATTGTTTGAAATATGGGAACTTAAAGATCCGGTTAAAAGTTATGAAGGCTATTTATTAAGCCAGCAAATTCTATCACAAGGGCAGCTTGAGGAAATAAAAATTGAATTCAAGGAAAAGATAGAAAGTGAGCTGGAGATTGGTTTTGATTCACCGGCCGTAGTTGCCGATGAGGAAGAAGAACTGAATGATTTATATGCAGACCGGTTGACTGTCGACGAGCCGGTATCAGCCGTACAGGTGGTTGATAATTCAGCTACTTCTCACGATTCACCTCTCACAACACGCGAGCTGCGTTTCATAGATGGAATAAAAGAGGGTCTTCAACAATCCATGCAGCAACATTCCCATCTCATTATTATGGGACAGGATATTGCGGAGTATGGCGGAGCTTTTAAAATAACAGAAGGTTTTTTGCAGGAGTTTGGAAAAGAAAGAATACGGAACACCCCTTTATGTGAAAGTGCGATTGCCGGGGCCGCATTAGGCTTAAGCCTCGAAGGTTATAAAGCAGTCATGGAAATGCAGTTTGCAGATTTTGTCACGGTTGGTTTTAACCAGATTGTAAATAATCTTGCCAAGATTCATTACCGCTGGGGACAAAATGCAGATGTTGTGATTCGTATGCCAACCGGTGGCGGCCTTGGTGCGGGACCGTTTCATAGTCAAAGTAATGAAGCCTGGTTTACCCATGTGCCAGGATTAAAAGTTGTATATCCTGCAACGCCTATGGATGCAAAAGGATTGCTGATTGCCGCTATTAATGATCCAAACCCAGTCATGTACTTTGAGCACAAGGCATTATATAGAAGTATCCATGGCCCGGTGCCGGAAGATTATTATGAAATTGAAATAGGCAAAGCCAGGCATGTGCGGAGCGGTGATGAAGTGGGTATTATCACCTATGGCGCCGGGGTGCATTGGGCCGAAGATTATGCAGCCGAACATCCTGAAATTTCCATCGATATTCTTGATTTGCGAACCCTGTTGCCGTTGGATTATGCGGCGATACGCGCCGCCGTACAAAGAACCGGCCGAATATTGATACTGCATGAAGACAGCCTGGTGGGAGGCCTTGGTGGTGAAATTGCTGCCTGGATAGGAGAGCATTGTTTTTCATTACTGGATGCACCGGTGATGCGTTGCGCTTCCCTCGATACGCCTATTCCGTTTAACATTGAACTGGAAAAAAACTTTTTGGCGAAAGCGAGGCTGGATGAGTTGGTGAATAAACTGGTTAATTATTAAGTAAGAGGAAGTCTTAAAAGGAATATTTCACGCAAAGGGCGCAGAGAAGCAAAGGTCGCAAAGAGATGAAGTGTTAAGAATCAATCTTTACTTTCTCAACATCTCGGCGGGATTATCTCAAAAGGAATATTTCACGCAAAGGTCGCAGAGAAGTAAAGAACGCAAAGAGATGAAGTGTTAAGAATCAATCTTTATTTTCTCAACATTGGTAAAACATCTCAAAGGATCATGGAGACAGCCAGGATAAAATTTCGGTGATTGTTTGAATTTGTTTGAAATCAGGATGATTAATATTGGGCTCCACGTGCTCATGCGCCCAGGTGGTGTGATAAGGCACATGAACGGCATGCCCGCCGATAGCTAAGACGGGAAGAATATCCGATTTAATGGAATTGCCAATCATTAAAAATTCTGCGGGCTTTATATCAAGGTGCCGGATCAACTTTGCATAATCCGTTTCCTGTTTATCGCTCATGATTTCTGTATGATGGAAATAATGTTCAATACCCGATTTTTTTAATTTTCTTTCCTGATCCAGCAAATCGCCTTTGGTCGCTACCACCAGTTTATATTTTCCCGAAAGGGATTTCAGTACTTCTTCCACACCGTCCAGCAATACAATAGGTTTTCCTAAAAGGTCTTTACCATATTGAATTGCCTTTTCAATTATTTCAAGATTCACTGTTTTGTTTGAAACCCGTAATGCAGTTTCCACCATGGAAAGGATAAAACCTTTTACACCGTATCCATACAAAGAAAGATTTTGCATTTCTGTTTTAAAAAGCTCCTGGGCAATGCTGTGCCGGGGTAAATAGTCTTCCAGCAAGGCGCAGAATTTTTTTTCTGTTTCCTGGAAATAAGGTTCATTTACCCAGAGCGTATCGTCCGCATCGAAAGCAATTACTTTAATATCCATGTTCTTATTGCTTGTCCGTTTATTTTTTAATATTTACCATCAAGTTAGCGAATTCCCCCAAACGGTGAACTGCATTCATGAAGGTCTTCATCTGTTTTTTAACGGGAGGTTTAAAAAACTCATATTCGAAATCCATGGATTTTTTATTAATGGTTCGCCTCCAGGTTCCTGTTATTTGCCCATCAAAAATTATTGTATTGTCAAATCTAAACAGCGGTTTGGGATCAAGGCTGTTCCTGATTTTTAAAATAGCAGTCCTGTCTTTGTAGCCCATTATAAATTCATCATAAACGGGCAATAAATAAAACTGGTGGAATTGATTTTTAGTAAATGGAAGATGCTCTGCATAGTAGTAATATTCATGGTCCATCCGCTCTTCGATGAATTGAGTTTTTATCATAGCATGGGCTTTCCTGCAATCGGTTAATGTGAGGCCTGACCAGGTGGAGAAATCTTTGACTGTGGACGGTCCCCGGCTTGTAAAATACCGTTTAGCTAGTTCGGCTAATGCTTCGTCATGAGGTTTTACTTTACCAGATGGAACTCTTTCTTCAAGCAAAGCATACGTAAATTGATTTCCTCTTCTTGCCCCGCTGCAGAGAATGCCATCCAGTTCAGCACGCATCATGATATAACTTAAGCGAAACCCGTCTGCTATAATTTTTTTCTTTTTAAATTCTTCGTTCAGTTCATCGCGGGTTAGTTCTTTTTTATCTCTTAATGATTTAATCAGAATTTTATTATAACGGTTGAAGGACTTGTTGTCCAATTCCAGTTTTTTATACATAAATGCATTCGCTGCATTTACCCGGGGCGCGGTAAGATTCAGCATCCAGCGAATGTCTTCCGGCGATACAAAATGCCAGGTGGGTCTCAGTAGGTGTGTTCGTAAAATCCTGCCTTCTTTAAAATCCTTTTCAATATCATCGTCTTTCAAATGTGGCAACCGTAAACCCAGACTCCATTTTGTCTGTGCATACTCCTGTGCCTGCACAGCGCCGAACCAGCCAACCATTTCAGAAGGGCTTTTTAATTTTGTAGCTGCAATTTGCTGGTTCAAGAGACGATATCTGGCGATTTCAGGCAAGGTCATTAACTAACAGCGATTTTTCCTGGCACCTTACTTATTACAAATAATGTTCCGATACTGGCATTAAAAATAGGTATATGTTTTTATGACAACGCTACCATCATCTGCTACCGCTTTCTCAGTGCTTATTCTGTCACCGCTGTCAAATGTATAGGTAAATGTGGCGCTCC
>JAOQAL010000161.1 GCA_025963615.1 Chitinophagaceae bacterium
CTTTTCTATTTGCCAAACTGCAAGACCGAAGAAAGTTGCCGAACTATAGCTCTTGTAACCCGCAGCCTGTAGCTGGTAGCACGGAGCTAGCTCACTACTACTCTCATGCTTTCAGCCATCGGTCGAACCAGTCAAAAGCTTCTTTCTGCATGGCTCTATCAAACTTATGAGGCCCCGGATAATAAGAACACTTATATTTATCAGCAGCTTTTGCCTTACTGTATACTTCGCTTATAATTTTATCCGCCTGTTTCATTTCATCCAGTGTATACAATTGATCATCGCTATCATTTAGCACCAGGGTTGGCAGCGGCACCCGTAATCCCAGGATTTCCGGAAAGTCCAGCTCATTTGGTAAAAGCGGAACATAAGTCATCCAGGTATGGGTAAATGATTTATTTAAAACAAAATCTTTCCATGTGGTCATGAATCCAACACATACGGCACATTGGATTCTTTCATCTTGTGCGCCCATGAAAACCGTTCTCATTCCTCCGCCAGAAAGACCAGCACATCCAACATGATTCGCATCCACATCCGGCCGGGCACAAAGTATGTCCAGCGCTTTGCGGTCTTCAGCATAGAAAACACCCGGCCAGGTGGTACCCGCACTGAATAAAGATTTTGCCATCGTATGTTCATGCTCCCCGGCCCATTTATTATAGGCGGCAATTTTATCTGCATTTTCAGGATCCTCATCATTCAATCCCCCACGCAAATGTTCTGGCACGTCCTGCAACATAACGCGGCGGCTTGCAAATGGAAAAGCATCTGCTACCAGCACAACATATCCACGCTTCGCAATTTCATTGGCCCATGCCAGGCCTTCATAATATCCATTCTGATGTTCCACCATCAGTGGATGTTGCTGGTCAGATGTCCTGGTGATCTTGCGCTTACCAAAATATTTATTGCCGCCATGGTCATGAAATGCAAGAATAGCCGGTAGCCGTTCTTTGCTATTCACGGGTTTTAATAAGATGGCTTCGGTAGCATGGCCATACGGCAATTGCCAGCTAAGTTCTTCAATATGCAAGCCATCATAAGAATATTGTTTATTAATATTCACTTTTGGTAATCCTCCAATATCCGGAATAGCCAATCGTTCTGTCAATCGTTGTTTTGCAGTTTTCCTCCAGGCTTCCAGGTTGGTAAATTCTTTTTTCCGGAAAGAAAGAGAAGGAAGTTTATGTCCGGTTAATCCCGTTGCCCATTCACCATATTGGCCAATGATACTTTGATTACCTGCGCTAAAGTTTTTATTTTTCACAGTAGAAAGAATATTTGATTGGTTAGAATTATTGAATGTCGCTGCAAAGCCTCCGATCATACTGCTACCGGCAATGCCTACCCCGGTCATGCCGGTGAGTTTGATAAAATCCCTTCGTTTATTATTCATATTTTATCTTTTAAAGATTAAAATAAACAATTGTATTATTAATTCTTTAATGAAATAAATAATTAGTTTTTCTCGCAGAAGCATAACATATCAATCAATTTCCCAACCGCTTAACCGCAATATACGCCATCAACCCGGTGCTTACTGTCAACGCATTTTCATCAATATCAAATACCGGCGTATGCACTGCAGCGGTAATCCCTCTCGCTTTATTACCCGTACCGAGCAAATAGAAGCAGGAATCCGCTACCTGCGAATAATATGCAAAATCTTCCGCCGCCATCCAGATTTCCAGATCCTGCACATTTTCATTTCCAAGATAATGGCGGGCATAGCTATATACCTGCTCTGTAAGCTTTTCTTCATTTACCAGGAATGGATAACCTTTCACAATTTTGAATTCACATCGTCCGCCCATACTTTCAGCAATTGTTTCCGCCATTTTTTTAATCCGGCTATGTGCTTCGGTACGCCAGTCTTCATCCAGGGTGCGGAACGTACCTTCCAGATATACCTGGTCAGGTATTACGTTGTTGGTACCATTAGCTATCAATTTCCCAAATGACAAAACGGTCGGCATGTGTGGATTGGCCATGCGGCTAACCACTTGTTGCAACGCAATTATAATATGCGCGGCAATTAAAACCGGATCAATATTCTGATGCGGCTGTGCACCATGACCACCTTTTCCATGAACCGTGACATATAATTCATCCATGGAGGCCATATGCTTTCCTTTGCGGATGCCGATTTTTCCTGTCGCAATAGAAGGCATCACATGTTGTCCTATTACAGCATGAGGTTTAGGATTTTCAAGTACTCCTTCTTTGATCATCACGCTGGCGCCGCCGGGTAATTTTTCTTCAGCGGGTTGAAATATAAGTTTTACAATTCCGCCAAATTCACTTTTAATGGATTGCAGAATTCTTGCCGTACCCAGCAACGAAGCAGTATGTACATCATGACCGCAGGCATGCATCACCCCTTTAAGCAAAGAGGCATATTCCACATTATTTGCCTCTGTGATCGCCAATGCATCCATATCAGCACGCAATGCGATGACCTGATCTGAAGGTTTGTCGCCGTGAATGATTGCCAATATACCCGTATCTGCCACCGGTTGCCAGGGAATCTCCATTTCATCTAACTTCCTTTTTATAAATGCAGATGTTTCATATTCTTTAAATGACAATTCAGGATGGGCATGCAAATGCCGTCTGTTACTGACGACATCTTGGTTTATGGCAACCGCCAGTTTTTCTATCTGCTCTTTAAGCATATTTATTTGAATGCTTTATAAAACTATGATCTGCCATTTTCGCCGTAGCGCTATCAAACATAAATGGCCTCTGCATTAAATTATTACCGCCGGACGGTTTTGCGTCCGTTATCTTATGTACGACCTTACTCATTTTCGTCCTCTTGCGAAATGAAATGAGCAAACAACCCGGTTTATAAAAAACCCACCGGGATCTCCCGGTCGTTTTTATCTTAAATGAACAATTTACGTCAACAAACTATTACCTGTTATACCATTAAAAATTCTGATGACACTTCACAAAACAAATTTTTCCGCAAAGGCATCATCGGTAAATTGACTATAAGACTTATAGACCCTGTCGATCTCTTCCTTCTGTCCCGGAGAAAGTTTTTCTTTTGGATTCAAACACCAGGTCCCTTCTAACAAACCCTGTCGCCTCAATACTTCATGAATGCCTGCAATGCATCCTTTAAAAGAATTTTTTGCATCAAAAATAACAGCATTCATATCCGTAACCTCAATACCTTTTGTCAATAATTTTTCAATGCCGGATGAATCATGGGCAATACATTGTTTTATTTCATGAAAAAGCGAAACCGCTTTTTTTGTCCATACAGCCCAGTGACCCAACAAGCCTCCGACAAATCTTTTTTCTATAATTTTCCCATTAACGGTAAATTGATAAGGTGTCAACAGATCCGCTACAATATTATCATCGTTCCCGGTGTACAATGCAATGTTACTGCTGCGGGAAGAATTACAAACGGCCCTTACGGTATCCAATGTCTGATACCTGTTAAATGCAGCCACTTTGATGGCATGTACGTTTGGAATCTCTGCAAACTCCCGCCAAAACTCATAACTCAGCACCCGTCCGCCAACGGCAGGCTGTAAATAAAATCCAAACACGGGAATGACAGCAGCAATCGCTTCCATTCGTTTAATCAATTCAGCCTCGGAATAAGCAGCCAATCCTCCCATACTGACCAACCCCAGATGATAGCCATACCGCACGGCCAGCTCTGCCTCGTGCAGGGCGCTGTCGGTCGGACCGCAGATGCCTGCTACTTTTATAAAAGGCCGGCCTGGTTGAGCCGCTTCAATTTCATCCGCAGTTATTTTTAATACCGGTTCAAAAAGATCGATTCCCGGTTCCCTGATCTCAAACTGCGTAGTATGCACACCTACCGCAACACCGCCTGCACCAGAAGCGATATAATACCGGGTAAGCGCTCTTTGTCTTTTTTCATCCATCCTTAAATTTTCGTGCAATGCCAGCGGATG
>JAOQAL010000723.1 GCA_025963615.1 Chitinophagaceae bacterium
ACCAGGCAAGCATTTTTAATGGTGCAGGCAGGGTATTTGCACCACGCTACCGCCAGGCAAATTACCGTTGTTATTTTCTCGAAGATACCGCTGCTGCTTTAGCCGCATTTAAATTGGCGTATGAAGATGTAAAAGCAGCGTTTGAATATTATATGGCGAATTATAACGCGGGCCGGCCGGTTATAATTGCAGCGCACAGCCAGGGCACCACGCATGCCCTAACCCTGCTAAAAGAATTTTTTGATGATAAGCCTTTGCAGCGTCAACTGGTAGCGGCCTACCTGGTTGGAATGCCTTTGAGGCCCGATTATTTTTCGGTATTGAAACCTTGCTCCCGTCCTGATGAAACAGGATGCGTTTGCAGTTGGCGAACCATGAAGACCGGTTATCTGACTCCGTTCGTAAAAAATGAAAAATATACCGCGATTGTTACCAACCCGCTTACCTGGAATACAACGGAACCCAATGCTCCACGGAGCGCCAATCCCGGTTCCGTTTTAAGAAAATTTAAAAAGGTAAAGCCTCACATTACGAATGCGAGTATTCATGACGGTGTGTTATGGTCCAATAAGCCAAAGTTCTTTGGTAATTTTTTTATCCCTTTTAAGAACTATCATATTGGTGATTATAATTTCTTTTACCTGAGTGTGCGCCAGAATGCGAAGCAACGGGCTGATGCTTTTTTGAAGAAGGGGAAATGAGGTTCAAAATGAACCTACCGGGACAGGGAAGGCAAGATGCTGGATGCTGGATATTGGATACCAGATGCTGGATCCTCGTAGAGGCCGCAACGTGGCTAAACTCCTTAACTTAATGACATTGCGCACCGGGGCGGCTATTTGTTTGAAATGACTATGGCAAGATCCCGGCAACAGTAATCGTTTTTTCATTAGTAAAAACTCAAATCAATTTAGTATCATCATAAAAAAGATGGTTGTAAAATTTGACGCCGTGGTGCTTGTCTTCACACACCATTGTCGAGAATAAGGCTCATATTGAACATTCCGGTACGTGGAGACACGCACCGGTCAATGTCATTAAGTTAAGGAAATACCCCAAATGTCACCCTTCTAGTTTTATGAGATGCCCTACTTATTATTACTATACTAATATCAGCCTTTCAGGCTTTTAAAGCCCAGGAGATATCAACTTTATGTCAACGAAACATCAGTTCGAATCTGGCATGGTCGTTTAGTTAGAAGCGTACCATCGGTATGATGTGTGCGAACGCCGACGGCCCACACAAAACGTTCCCTTGGAACGTCAAACCCCTTTTTTTAATATAGATCTACCCACAAAATGCCCCGCTGGGGCATGGAAGACGAGATGCTGGATATTGGATACTGGATGCTGTGATGTTGGATCCTAGATGACCGGGCCGCCGGGCCGATCTGATGATCCCCGTCTGACCGGCATAAAAAAACCGGTTGTAAAATTTACAACCGGTTTTTTAGCGTTTTAAAACTATCTTATTTAACCTGGTCAACCAGGCCTTTAAATGTTTCAGGATGGTTCATGGCGAGATCAGCCAGCATCTTGCGGTCTAATTCAATACCTTTTGTCTGTAACCTGTTAATAAAAACAGAGTACGTCATTCCCTCCGCACGGACAGCCGCATTGATACGGGCAATCCACAACTGGCGGTAATTTCTCTTCTTTAATTTACGGCCTACATACATGTAGGTCATCCCTTTTTCTACAACGTTTTTGGCAACGGTATAAACATTTTTACGTTTGCCATAAAAGCCTTTGGCTTGTTTTAATATTTTTTTCCGGCGGGCCTTACTTGCTACCGAATTTTTTGAACGTGGCATATCTTAATTAGTTTGAAAGTTAAAAGTTGAATGTTTGAAAATTGATTGACGGCCTATTGCCATCAGTTTATTTCAATCTCAGCAAACGCTTTACAAAGTTCATGTTTGGTTTGGCTACTACACCGTCCATGCGCATGTTGCGTTTACGTTTCTTCGACTTTTTGGTAAGAATGTGCCGCTTGAAACTTTTCTGGTAGGTGATCTTTCCGGTCGCCGTTACTTTAAAGCGTTTTTTGGCGCTGGAATTCGTTTTTACTTTAGGCATTTTTAATGCTTTATAAATTACATCCTTGAGGCGTTCCCGAACAGTCGGGACCCTTAGTGGGCCTCTTCAGATAATGAACCCTGAACCTAATCGAAGGGTTTTAAGGAGCGCAAAGGTAAGGAGCTGGGCCCAGACTACAAAGGAAAACCGTCCTGCAGGGCAAGACGGTTTTAGTTGAGTTTGGCAAAGACTTATATATTCTATTCTTTTTCTTTCTTTTTCTTGCCTTTTGGCGCGAATAAAGCTAACATTCTCCGGCCTTCCAATTTTGGCATACTTTCCAGGATTCCTACCTCGGCCAGGCGTTCAGCAAACTTGAGCAATAACAATTGCCCCCGGTCCTGAAATTGAATCGCACGGCCTTTAAACTGCACATACGCCTTTACTTTGTTTCCGTCTTTCAGAAAGTTTTCGGCATGCTTGGCTTTAAAATCAAAGTCATGGTCATCCGTGTTAGGTGTAAAGCGAATCTCTTTTACTTCAGAGATCTTGCTCTTAGCCTTCATTTCTTTCTCTTTTTTCTTCTTATCGTATAAGAACTTGTTGTAGTCAATTATCCTGCAAACAGGGGGATCGGCTTGGGGAGAAATTTCGACCAGGTCTAGTTGCTGATCCTGGGCTATCTTCAACGCATCAGCGGTGGAGTAAACACCTACTTCAATGTTTTCGCCTACTAACCTCACCTGAGGTACCCTGATAAAATGATTGATGCGATGTTCTGCTTCTTTGCGGGGAGAAAACCTATTTCTGTTAAATCCGCCACCGCCGCCGCCTGGTTTTGGTCTGTTAAAACCTCCGGGTTTTTGAAAACCACCACCGCCCGGTTTTTGAAATACTGCCATTTATAAAATTTAGATGAAGCTTCCCTAACAAGCTTTTTATTTTAGTTTAATTGATTTAATACTTCTTTTAGGGCTAAAAGTATTATTCTGATCTTCTTTCCTGAATTTCGATTTTTGTTTCGTTCAAAAATTCTTCCACGGTTTTTAAGCCAAGATCTCCTTTTCCTTGTCGTCTGACTGCCACCATATTTTCATTCATCTCCTTCTCTCCGATCACCAGCATGTAAGGTACTTTCAACAATTCAGTGTCACGAATTTTTTTACCGATTTTTTCATTCCGGTCATCAACCTCTGCACGAATATCCGCTTTTTTCAGCTTTTCTGAAACAGTTTTGGCATAGTCCAAAAATTTATCACTGATCGGCAACAGTTTTACCTGCACCGGCGCCAGCCAAACCGGGAATTTGCCGGCATATTGCTCCAGCAGGAAGCCGATAAAACGCTCATGCGTACCCAGGGGAGCCCGGTGGATGATCAGCGGCGTTTCCGGTTTATTATCCTGGCCGGTATATTGCAGTTTGAAACTACGTCCCTGGGAAAAATCGACCTGGTTAGTGGCCAACGTGAACTCCCGCCCAATAGCGCTATATATCTGTACATCAATTTTAGGACCGTAGAAAGCCGCCTCATCCTGCACTTCTACAAAGGGAATATTTGATTCTGTCAACACATTCCGGACCATGGTTTCCGTTTCTTTCCATAGCTCGGGCTCATTCACATATTTAATACCCAGCTTTTCTGACGAATGCAGTGAAAGCCGCATGACATATTTTTCAATGCCGAATATTTTGAAATATTTCAGGTACATATCATTCACCGCCCTGAACTCATCATTGAATTGTTCTTTGGTGCAATAGATATGCGCATCGTTCATGTGCAGGCAACGAACCCGCATCAATCCAAATAATTCTCCGCTTTGCTCGTAACGATAAACTGTTCCGTATTCAGCAATACGATAGGGAAGGTCACGATAGCTTTTGGGTTCTGCCGCAAAAATCTTATGATGGTGCGGGCAGTTCATGGATTTCAAATAATACTTTTCACCGTCCAGTTCCATGGGTGGATACATGCTATCAGCATAATAGGGTAAATGGCCGCTGGTCAGGTACATACTTTCTTTAGCAATATGCGGCGTCACCACACTCTTATATCCAGCAGCCTGTTCGGTTTCTTTCTCCAGTTTTTCCAACTCTTCAATGATAATGGTTCCGTTGGGCATCCATAGGATCAGGCCTTGCCCTACATCATCATCCATGGTATAGATGCTTAGCTCCCTGCCCAGTTTGCGATGATCCCTTTTTTTCGCTTCTTCCAGCATTAACAGATGCGCATCAAGTTCTTTTTGCGAAGGAAAGGTGACACCATACAATCTTGTCAGCATTTTATTTTTTTCGTCTCCTTTCCAGTAAGCCCCGGCGATATTAGTTAGTTTAATCGCTTTGATGGACCCGGTGTTAGGAATATGCGGGCCCCGGCATAGATCTGTAAATTTTCCCTGTGTATAAAAGCTTATTTCGCCATCTTTTAAATTCTGGAGAAGGTCCAGCTTATATTCATCTCCTTTATCATTAAAGTATTTTACGGCCTCGTCCTTAGGAACTTCTTTTCTTATATACTCATTATTCTGCCTGGCGAGTTCATTCATC
>JAOQAL010000724.1 GCA_025963615.1 Chitinophagaceae bacterium
AGAAGCAATACAAAATTATGGCGAAGCATTGGGAGGTAGTTCTAATGGTTTTTTTTCCACAGACCCTACTTACTTTTTTTTGAATAACGGTACAACGAATGTTACGAATTATAGTAGTGCTTATATAAACACCTTGTTTTCTCTTTTCAGCCGCCTTGATTACATGTTTAACGATAAGTATTTATTGGCAGCTACCATTCGCCGGGATGGATCCTCTGTTTTTGGTTCAGCCACCCGGTATGGCGTATTTCCTTCTTTCTCGCTTGGATGGAGGGTGTCCAATGAGAAATTCATGAAAAACGTAACTTTTGTGGATGATTTGAAATTGAGAGGGAGTTATGGCATCCTGGGCTCTCAGGCTAACGTAAATGCTTCGAATGCGTTTACGCTATATGGCTCTGGATTTGGTACTTCTTACTACGGTATTACCGGTACCAACACAACGACTACTCCGGGTTTTTTCCAGTCTAGCAACGGCAACCCGAATACAGAATGGGAGAAAGATGTAATTGTAAATGTGGGGATGGATGCTACTATACTTAATAAACAGATTGACCTCTCGATTGAGTGGTATAAAAAATCTATTAACGGACTGTTATTCCCACAGCCATTACCAGCAACAGCAGGTAATGCCAGCCCCCCCACGGTAAACGTAGGTGATATTCAAAATAAGGGCCTGGACTTTTCGGCTATCTATCACGGTAAGGTTTCTGGTGATTTAACCTATAATATTGGTGTGAACTTTACCACCTACAAAAACCTGGTGGTGAAGATTCCCGATCCTGGTTATTTCGATGTTTCTGATTCCCGTATTGGTAACCTGGTCCGCAATCAACAGGGGCACCCGGTCGGTTCTTTCTATGGATATGATGTAATTGGCATTTTCAAGAATGATGATGAGGTAACTAAAGCGCCAACGCAAACTGATGCTGCACCCGGCCGTTTCATGTACAGGGATATAAATAAAGATGGCGAAATAACGCCAGACGACCGGACTTTCTTCGGTAATCCGAACCCCGATTTTACCTATGGCATAAACCTGAACGTAGTGTATAAGGGGTTTGATTTAGCGGCTATATTATATGGTTCACAGGGCGCTGATGCCATTAATTTTGTGAGATACTATACCGATTTTTTTGGTACCTCCGAAGGAAAGGGAAAAAGTAACGTGATAAAGAATGCATGGTCTCCGCAGAATCCTGATTCGAAAACTCCAATAGCCGAATACGCGAGCACATTCAGTACGAACGGTGCTTTCAATTCTTACTATCAGGAAAATGGCTCCTTTCTTAAATTAAGATCACTCATATTGGGATATAATATCAGTTCTGCTGTATTGAAAAGATATGATATCACCAGGATTAGGATATACCTGCAGGCTGCTAATTTATTTACGATCACCAAATATTCCGGTTTAGATCCCGAACTCACCGGAAGCCTGGTAGGGAACCAGGCCAGCTCAGCTTTTGGAGTGGATTACGGTAATTATCCCAATAATCAGAAGAGTTTTCTTGTTGGATTAAATGTTACATTTTAATAATGTCATTATTTAAATATTGAACGTCATGAAACAATTAAAATATAAGTTGATAGTTGCAATATCGCTGACCTGCACTATAATAATTTGCGCTTGTAGTAAATCGTATCTTGAAAAAGAACCGCTGGGAACGTTGAATGAAACTACCCTGGCAAATAAAGCGGGAGTCGAAGGCTTATTGATCGGGGCTTATTCATTGCTTGATGGAGTAGGACAGAGTGGTACCGGGGACCCCTTCTATACTTCGGTAAGTAATTTTGTGCTGGGAGGTATAGCATCGGATGACGCGCATAAAGGTTCAGAGTACGGCGACATTTCTGAATATCAGCAAATTGAAAATTATACCGAAACGCCGGTTATCCTTCCCTTTAATGAAAAATGGATAGCACTCTATGCCGGTGTTCAACGTGCCAATGATGTGCTTCGCATACTGGACAAGGTTACAGATGGATCGATTTCAACAGAAGAAGCGCTACAAATAACAGCCGAAGCAAGATTCTTGCGGGCAGTTTATCATTTTGAAGCTGCGAAAATCTGGCGGAATATTCCCTATGTTGATGAAACAATAAGTTTTGCGAATAATAATTATAATATTTCTAACGAAATACCGGTATGGCCAAAAATAGAAGAGGATTTTCAGTTTGCCGCGACAAACTTAACAGAAACAAAAACGGAGATTGCAAGGGCCAACAGCTGGGCGGCGAAAACTTTTTTGGCAAAAGTCAAAATGTTTCAGTCTAAGTTCAGTGAAGCCCAGCCATTACTTACGGATATTATTGCAAATGGGGTAACAACAGCCGGTGTAAAATATGCGCTGATCTCAAAATTTGCCGATAATTTTAATCCCACACAAAAAAATAACTCGGAAGACGTTTTTTCTGTTCAGATGACAGTTCATGATAATTCCAATGGTGCTAATGGAAATGCTGGCGATGTATTGAATTTTGGTAGTGGTGGACCAGCCACCTGTTGCGGATTCTATCAACCCTCTTTTAGTCTTGTAAATTCATTTAAAACGGACCCGGTAACCGGATTGCCTTTACTGGATACCTGGAATGACTCCGATGTAAAAAACGATCAGGGCATAGCCAGCGATGCTCCCTTTACCCCTTATACGGGTACCCTCGATCCCCGCCTGGACTATACTGCGGGAAGAAGAGGTATTCCTTATCTTGATTGGGGATTAATGCCGGGAAGAATATGGATTGTATCACAGGATGCGATGGGCCCCTATGTCTCCATTAAAAATGTATACTATAAATCAGATCAGGCTACAACCAGTGATACCTATTCTAACTGGGCCGTTAACCAGGCTACCGCCAATAATTATGTGATGATACGTTTCGCGGACGTATTACTATGGGCAGCCGAATGCGAAGTGGAAGTGGGCAGCCTCGCTC
The DNA here is from genome assembly GCA_025963615.1 of Chitinophagaceae bacterium. Taxonomy (GTDB): domain Bacteria; phylum Bacteroidota; class Bacteroidia; order Chitinophagales; family Chitinophagaceae; genus JAFDYH01. The sequence continues at coordinate 2,938 of JAOQAL010000724.1, forward strand.
AGGCAGAAGTTCTCGTAAATAAAATCAGATCAAGGGCCGCTGATCCTAACGGTTGGGTACATACCTATATCGATGACAGCGATCCGGCAAAAGGATTTACCAATACACCTGCAGCAAATTATAAGATTGGTCTTTATAGTGGTCAGTTTGAAGCACAAGGGCCGGATTATGCACGCAAAGCTGTCCGTTTTGAAAGAAAATTGGAATTAGCAATGGAAGGTCACCGGTTTTTTGATTTGCAACGGTATGATAGCGGCACCGGTTATATGGCAGATGTATTGAATAGTTACATACAGCATGAAACGCATATTCCGGGATATGATTTCCAGTATATGAACGGGGCTGTATTCACCAAGGGGAAAAATGAACTTTATCCCATTCCGCAGATTCAGATAGACTTAAGTATGGAAAACGGTGCGGCTACGCTGAAACAAAACCCAGGCTATTAAAACCAGTACAAGGCTTGAATAATAAGTTTATAATGAAAAAAGGATATCAGGGTCCGCTACCTCTTTTTTATTCCCTCTGGATGCTGTTTGGCTTTCTGGTATTGACAGCCGCTTGTCATGACAAAGCCGCTACTGCTTTCAGCCCGTTGGCTGAAAAGGCGCTTACCACGTTTGAACTTCAACCAGGATTCAAGATTGAATTAGTGACAGCGGAGCCTTTGATCACGGATCCTGTTGACATGGAAATTGATGAAAACGGCAAAATGTATGTAGTGGAAATGAAAGGAGTGCCAGATAATAAAAGCGGTACAGGCTGTGTTAAACTCCTTACGGATACAAACGGAGATGGATTACTGGACAAGAGTACTGTTTTTGCGGATTCCCTCGTCATGCCCAGCAGTGTGATGCGATGGAAAAAAGGCTTGCTGGTTACTGATCCTCCGAACGTGTACTATTTTGAAGATACAAACGGTGACAATATAGCTGATATAAAAAATGTCATCTTAACGGGTTTTGACTCCACAGATCTGGAATCAAATGTAAATAATCCGATCTTCGGATTAGACAATTGGATTTATGTTGGTAATGGCGGAACACAAAATAGCGATATCTATTTTCCGGGAAAAGCGAATAGTCCCCGTCTTCCCGATAATGCGAGGGGCCGCATGGTTCGTTTCCGGCCTGAAACGAATGAACTGCAAATGCTGGCCAGCCGCACACAGTTCGGACATAGTTTTGATACTTGGGGCAATCATTTCCAGGTTTCTAATGCCAATCATATCTTCCAGGAAGTGATTGGTGCGCAGTATCTCAACCGTAATTCCGACCTGCTCGTTGCCAACGCTACGCAGTCCATTTCAGATCACGGCAGTGATGCGGAAGTATATCCTATTACAAAGAACCCGGAAAACCAACTGCTAACCGATGTAGGCGTATTCACCTCTGCCTGCGGCATTACCAACTATCTCGGTGGTGCTTTCCCCGATAAATTTAATAACAATACCTGTTTTGTAGCGGAGCCCGCCCAAAACCTGGTACATGTCGATCACTTAACAGAAAAGGGCGCGACGTTTTCAGCCAGCCGGGTGATTAAGGATAAGGAGTTCCTGGCGTCAACAGATCCTTATTTCCGTCCTGTAAATATGTATATCGGACCCGATGGGGCGCTTTATGTTGTCGATTTTTACCGACAGTTCATCGAAGGCCCGGAATTTATGGACCAGGAAGTTGTTAAAAAAGCCAACCTGTTCAATGGAACTGATAAGGGACGGATCTATCGCATCAGTGCGACCGGTGCAGCGCCGGCAACCTGGATGAAAAATATGGATCTGGGTAAGGCTACAAATGAACAATTGGTGGAGAAACTTGCAGATCCAAATAGTTGGTGGAGACAAAATGCGCAACGGCTCTTGCTTGACAGAAATGCAAAAGATGCCATACCTGCTTTGATCCGCATGACGCAGCATAGCGCTTCTGCATTGGGAAGGTTGCATGCGCTTTGGACATTGGAAGGATTGAAGGAAATAAATAGTGGTTTAATTATAAATGCATTGGCCGATAAAGAACCTGGTATCAGGGAAAATGCAATCAGGATTGCCGAATTACATGTCGACACATCCCCCGACCTCGTACCAGCCCTGCTTAAACTTCAGGATGATCCGGATCCGAAAGTCAGGTATCAGTTATTAAGTACGCTGGGTTTTATAAATACACAGGAAGCCAACCGGGTAAGGCAACAACTTTTATTTAAGGATATAAATGATGAATGGGTGCAAATTGCGGCGCTCAGCGCGCCTCCTTCCCAGAATACTGGATTATTAGACGCTGTGCTAGCCAGGTTTGAACCATCCATTCCTGCCTACGGATCGCTGGTTCAACGGTTAAGTGCTATGACAGCCAGTAGCCAGCAACCGAAAACGATTCACGATCTCTTTGTAAGAGCGACCATGCCGGTTTCTGCTTCCGGACTCGTGTGGCAGGCTTCGCTCCTAAAAGGAATTGCGCAGGGACTCAAAAGCAGAAAAGTAATTCCTTCCGGCTTAATGAAGGATCAGGATTTGTTAGTTCAAAGTTTTTTTACCCATCCTTCGGTTTCAGCAAGAGAAGGTGTGCTGCAAATACTGCAGATCATGAGACTACAAGATGGAGCGAATAGGAAAACCGCGATGTTGAAGGCGAGAGGAATAGCGGATAATGCAGCGGTACCGGCTGACTTGAGAGCCCAGGCGGTAAATTTTCTCGCCCTTCAAAATCCACAACCCTATGCTTCATTTCTTCAACACTTAATCGCTCCCGCTCAACCCGCACCGGTTCAATTAGCGGCTTTACACATGTTAAGCGCCATACCCGATCAAACGGTTAGTTTGTACGTGCTGAAACAGTGGCCTTCTCTCACACCTGAATTACGTGACGCCGCATTGAATACATTTTTGGTGAGGCCATTCAATTTATTTCGCGTCAGGCTGCTGCTTGATGCGATAGACCATGGAGAGATCCAGCAGAGTAGCATTGGTTGGGAACGCAGTGTTATCCTGATGCGCGATATCCCCGATTCATTAAAAGAGAGGTCAAGGGCCTTGCTTACAAAAACTGATGAAAAAAGAAAAGACGTTATTCAAAAATATCAGGCGGCCCTGCAATTAAAAGGAAACGAGATGCAGGGGAAAGAGGTGTTTAAGAAAAATTGCGTTCTCTGCCACCAGAGAAATGGTGCGGATGGACACGCATTTGGTCCCGATCTTTCTACTGTCAGGCACTGGCCATTGGAAAAACTAATGGCAAATATTCTGGACCCGGGTATGACGATTACCAGTGGATATAATCTGTGGAATGTAGAATTAAAAAATGGCGAAGTAAAACAGGGAATTATTTCATCTGAAACATCAACAGCAGTCACGCTGAAATCTCCGGGAGGAACGCAAGCGGTGATTGCCCGTGAGGATATTCAATCAATAAAGTCATTAAACATATCAGCCATGCCGGTTGGATTGGAACACCAGATTTCACAGCAGGAAATGATGGATCTCTTGAGCTTTCTCCGGTCAAACTAAAACCAAGCGAATGTATATTTCAGTATTTGACAAACTAATAATTTTATAATGAAGATTTTATTTATTCTTACTGTCTTTGTACTTGCTGTATCCTTTAATCCACTGTTCGCGCAAGACAAAACGGCTAATAACGAAACTCCTCTCCGGATCATTGCTTTCGGCGCTCATCCTGACGATGCTGAACTGAAAGCGGGAGGGATGGCGGCGATATGGGCTGCCCAGGGACATAAAGTAAAGTTTGTCGCAATGACCAATGGCGACATCGGTCATTTTGAATCTTCCGGGGGCGCGTTGGCAAACCGGCGACTGGAAGAAGTGCGCGAATGCGCAAGAATATTTGGCATTGAAACAGAAGTGCTCGATATTCATGATGGAGAACTGGAGCCCACACTGGAGAACAGGAAAAAAGTAGCACGGCTCATCCGCGACTGGCAGGCGGATATAGTTCTGTTTCACCGCCCTTACGACTATCACCCCGACCATCGTTATGTTGGTGTATTGGTTCAGGATGCTTCAGTAATAGTAGCAGCTCCTTTCTTTACACCGAATACAACGCCTACCAAACGAAATCCTGTATTTCTGTATTATTCTGATAATTTCCTGAAGCCCTATGCCTTTGAGCCCACCTTGGTAGTAGGCATTGATGAAGTGGCGGATAAAAAATGGGGTTGTATTACGGCCATGCCTTCACAGTTTGGAGATTTGCATTCATGGCAGGCCAGCACACTGCCCGATGTTCCAAAAGATGACCTGGGTCGTAAAGGATACCTGCTTAATATTGTTAAACAGCGAAATGAAAGCATAGCTGTAAAATACAGGAATCGTTTAATCGAATTGTATGGCAACGAGAAAGGATCCAGGATCCAGTATGCCGAAGCATTTGAAATTTGTCAGTATGGCCGGCAACCAACTATGGGAGAGTTGAAAAAATTATTTTTATTGAATGTGCAAACAAAAAACAAACCGGAGAAAGTTATACCCTGGCAGGATGGATCGTTATTACTGAGTGCAGAACTTGGAAAAGGAATTGGGCCAAAGATCGCTTATATGCCTGAAGAGTCCGCATTCGGGTGGTTTACCGCGGCAGACAAAGTTGAATGGGAAGTACAGGTAACCGATCCCGGTACTTATGCGATTTACCTTGACTGGTCAGTCTCTGATGACGAAGCAGGTAAACCCTTTATACTGGAAACAAAAGGACAGCAACTGCGCGGAATTGTTGGTCCCACCGGCTCATGGCAATCATATAAAACCATAAAAATTGGCAACATTATCCTCAAAGCAGGAACTCAGAAACTGGTTTTTAAACCGGCTTCAAAGTTTAAAACAATTGGCGATAAAGGCGCATTGCTGGATTTACGCGGAATAAAATTAGTTCCGGTAAACTGATCTTTGCCGGCTAAACTATTTCCAGAAGCTTTATAATAAATAAGTAACAAAAAAAATGGAGTATAAAGATTTTTCGGCGGCAGATTTTATTTGCGATAAATTTTTTCAAGATTGGATCATCCAACCAAATCAGGAAACGGATACTTTTTGGAACAACTGGATATTGCAACACCAGGAAAAAAAAGAAATAGTAGAAGAAGCAAAAAATATTTTATCGACCATAAATTTTAAAGAACATCTACCGACAGAAGAGCAGGTGCGAAA
>JAOQAL010000748.1 GCA_025963615.1 Chitinophagaceae bacterium
AGAAATAAAATTAATTATACAGGATGCTGGCAAATCGCTGGTGCAGGTAATTGATAATGGTGGCGGCATGAGCGAAACAGATGCAAGAATGTGTTTTGAACGCCATGCCACATCCAAAATTCAAACCATTGATGATCTGTTTCATATCCGCACCATGGGTTTTCGCGGAGAAGCCCTGGCTTCTATAGCTGCCGTAGCACAAGTGGAATTAAAAACGAAAAGAGGGGAGGATGAAGCTGGTATCTATATTGAAGTTGAAAACAGCGAAGTAAAAAAACAGGAACCTATCGCCGCCCCAACAGGCACCAGCATCGCGATGAAAAATTTATTTTTCAACGTGCCAGCCCGCCGCAATTTTTTGAAAAGTAATGCAGCAGAAATGCGGCATATCGTAGATGAGTTTACCAGGGTGTCTATGGCATTTTCTCCTGTATTTTTTTCTTTAACAACGAATGGCCAGGAAATTTTTCATCTCGAAGCAGGCAGCCTCAAGCAAAGGATTATTCAATTGCTGGGTAATACCTACAATACCAGGCTGGTGGCTGTTAAAGAAGATACTGATTACATGAATATTTATGGTTTTACGGGGAAACCGGAAACAGCCAAAAAAACAAGAGGGGACCAGTATTTTTTTGTAAATAACCGTTTTATTAAAAGCGCCTATCTTAACCATGCCGTGATGAGCGCCTACCGGGAAATGATTGCGGCTGACAGCTTCCCGATGTATGTACTTTTTATTGACCTGGACCCAACGCGGGTAGACGTAAATGTGCATCCCACTAAACAGGAAATCAAATTTGAAGATGAAAAGATAGCCTATGCTTTTGTACAGGCAGCGGTAAAACATGCTTTGGCGCAATTCAGTGTAATGCCCGCGCTCGACTTTGATCTGGATGCTTCGATACAACAATTGCCATCCATACAGCAACCATTTACGCAAGACAGACAATCCGCGGCAGCCTCCACTTCGCTGTTTAAAGGATTTACTGAAAAACACCAGGCACATTTTATTGAAAAATCAGACAAAGGGGAGTTAAGGCACTGGAAAGATTTTTATGAAAGTGCAGGCCCTGGAGCCAGCAGACAGGATGCGGAAATGAATAAAGAAAAGCCTTTGGTAAATAAAGAAAGATCTGCTGAGAACTCACCGCTCACCACTCACTATTCACCACTCAGCACCCAACTTCACAATTCATATATTCTTACTGAAACCAATAATGGGTTCATTCTTATTAACCAGCATTTGGCGCATTAATGAATTTTGTACGAACATCTAAGCGTGGCGCTGCTGGGCATACCGGTGTCATCACAGCGGAGTTTATTTCCCGTCACGGTTGAATTACAGGCGGCAGATAGCGCTATCCTGCAGGAAATAAAAGATGACCTGCAACAATTAGGATATATCATAGAACCTTTTGGTAAAAACACCTTTGCTATACAAGGCACTCCGGCCGATGTGGATCAGGGAAATGAAAATGTAATTATTGAATCCTTATTAGAACAATATAAAAATTTCAGCAGTGACGTAAAATTTTCCAAAAGGGAAAAGCTGATCCGTTCCGCAGCATGGCAGCAATCTATCAAGGCGGGAAGGAAACTCACAGCATCAGAAATGCAACGATTGATTGAGGATTTATTTGCTTGTAAGCAACCCAATATGGCGCCGAATGGCAGCCCGGTTTACCTGGAGTTTAAGAATGAGCAGTTGGAAAAAATGTTTAGGGGATAATATTCCAGGCCGCTAAAATCCGCTGTTGCAGTAAATCTTTATTAAAATACATTACTGTCCGAGTAAAATTGTTAAATTATGCTACAAGCCTTTTCTGATAAGGGCTCTAGCCCCTCTCCGCGAGGAGTTCCCGAGCAAAGCGAAGGGAAAGAGCGCAGCTCGCTGGGGTGAGGCGATATAAACTGGTGAAGGCCTTCAGCTGATTTGCCGGACGATAATGATTAAAATAATAAAATAGACAAACCCCGTTTTTTATGAAACGGGGTTTGCTTTATTGGTTGTAAAAAACTTTACATTACTGCTTTACAACTTTGAATGTCTTTTTTATTCCTGATTGAAGGTTGACCGACAGAATATATACTCCGGAAGAAAACCTGGAACCATCAATAGAAAAATAAGTAGTTCCTTTCTGCAAAGTCGCTGTTTTTGTCCATATGGATCTGCCGGTTACATCGTTAAGCTGCAGAACGGCATTATCATTTTTAAATGAGCTCACCGAAAACGAAAGTCCCGATTGAAAAGGATTTCCCAAAACAGATACTGTTAACGCGGAGCCACCTTCAAAATTCACCTTTCTTACTTCACTATATTCAAATTTGTCATCGATATCAATTTGTTTTAACCTGTAGTAATTGGCTCCTGGCGCAGGAGTTGAATGGATATATTCATAACTGGTTCTGTCCGTGCTGTTACCAGCTGCTGCAACGACAGCAATACGGGAATAATGAATACCATCGGTACTATGTTCAATTTCGAACCGGCTTGAACTAAATTCCTGGAGAGTAACCCACTTAAGCAAAACTGTTTCATTTGATTTTGTTGCGGTAAACGATTCATATTTTACCGGCAATACCAGGAATGATATTGTCCAGAGATCGTTAAGCCTGCCAGGCCCTACGGTGCCTGCATCATAACCATCCCCGCCAAAAAGCCAGAAATTACCCGATGCATCAATCCAGCTTACCGCGGTTCTTCTTGCTCCGGGTTTATTCGAAGCTGCCGGACTGCCTAGACTACCATAAACTCCCCAATTATTGATGGTATTATCACCTTTTTGAAAGGTCCATTGATTGTTAGTTGGATTGTATCTCCATACATCATTAAGAAAACCTGTCGGAGCGCTTGAAGCAAAGCCAAAGCCTCCCAATATTCCAATTTCCCCACCAGGTTCTTTCCAGAGTACAGGTTTGAAACGCCCTCCTGGCTTATTGGTAGCGTTTTCAACACCGACTGTACCGTACACCGATACCTGGTTTCTTACCTTATCTCCATTCACCCAGGTCCATATGCCGGCGCCAGCATTACCCGTTGGGTCAAGCATCCAAAGATCATCCAGATATCCAAGGGCGCCGGAAGCTTCATCACGACCCTCACCACCAAATAGCCAGAAATTACCTGATGCATCTACCCATCCCACCGTTTCCTCTCTTGCTCCTGGTTTATTGCTAATTGCAGCAACACCTATTGTACCATAAATACCGCTTTGATCTACTGTATTGTCACCGTTTACCCAGGTCCATTGGTTACCCACAGGATCATATTTCCACAAATCATTAAGCCGGTCTAACGTATTACTACCACTTTGATGCCCACCAAAAAGCCAGACACTGCCTGCAGCATCTACCCATGCTATGGAATGGTGTCTTCCTCCTGGTTTATTCGTACCAAGGGTTACGCCCAATGTTCCATATACTGAAGCGGAGTTTACGGTTATATCACCATTTACCCAGGTCCATTGACTGGTTGTTGGATCGAATTTCCAAAGATCATTAAGAAAATTTCCGGTTCCTCCGGTAGATGCACCATAACCTTCACCACCAAAAAGCCAGAAATTACCAGCAGCATCTTTCCATGTGGTGGCATGAATCCTCGCCCCGGGACTATTGCCAGAAGCAGGAGTGCCTTGCACACCATATATACCGAATCCATTAATAGTATTATTTCCGTTTACCCATGTCCATTGATTTGTAAAGGGGTTGTATTTCCATATATCATTTAAAAGACCATTCAGGCCTGTAGTCGCCTGGCCCAGCCCCCCAAATAACCATAGATTGCCAGCGGCATCACTCCAGCTTACAGCACCCAGCCGGCTTCCGGGTTTATTGGCAGAACTGGGAGTACCCATGGTTCCGTAAGTTCCGGTTTGAGCATTAGAACTGCCCCCATTAACCCATGTCCACTGTGCACCCGTCTGGGCCATAGCGTACATACATAAGCAGCAAATAGAAAATAAAAGTAAAGCTTTCCTCATATCCTGTTTTTTTTAAGTACAAAAAAGATTAATAACAGAGATGCACAGGATACCGGACAAAGAGATGCAGAGGATATTCAGGGATTTGTATAAAAGGGGGGTTAACAGTCAAATGTATAAAAACTTTTGATAGAATTGAAGCGATCAGAAATATATTTTTCACTGCTGGAAATATAGTCAAAGACCCCCGGGGTCAATACCTGTTTCTGATTGTTTCCAAAAACTGTTGGGTAAAGTTTCTAATGACAGTCGCGGCTGTCCGGTGGTTATTAACTAAAACAGAGAAGATCAGCAGCTTATTTTGCTTTGTATATAAATAACCGCTGATGGTAATGACTCCGGTCAGGGTGCCCGTCTTAGCATAAATAGACCCACTGTCTTTTCGATAATAATTTTGCAGTGTGCCGGCACCCCCGGTCGGGAAAATGGCCTGTATCCGTTTCATCCCGAACTCGGTTTTCATTTTATTCAGTATAAAAATAAAATCCTTAGGGCTAAATAAATTATAATGACTTAATCCCGACCCATCAACCCAGCGGGGTTTTTGCGGCAACTCTTTAAAATCAGTTTTTAATAAAGTGCCCAAAACCATTTCATCATTCATGACTCCCAACAATTTATTACTGATCATTAGAATCGTCTGCTCAGCAAAAAAATTATCACTGTGATACATCAGGGACTTTAATAAAGTATCGAGAGGCTGCGAGTAAATCGTATGAAGATGGTTATTTAAAGGAAGATTATTATTTATCAGGATTTCTTTTCCAATAGTGTCTTTTAATAATTCAAGCGCCGATTGAATACCATAAGTTACAAAAGGCACGTTTTGTTCTATATAATTTTCGTTTCCCTGGTAAATAGTATAGCTGTTAACATCCCGTTTTCTTTTTACAAAAAAAGCAGAATCTTTACTATCCGTATCAAAATTTACTTCCCAGTTCACCTCTGGTTCTGAAAAAGCAGAAGGCACCCATTGCTCATTAATTCCATCGGGTTTTTCAAGCGTTTGGGTCTGTATCCATTTAATCACATTTCCATAAACAGGCAAAGCGCTTCTTTCTGCGGAATAACTGCCATTGTAATCATCCCAGTCCCAACCGGAACCTAACGGAAGGTCCTTCCAGTTACTGTCATTAATAAAAATCTTCTTTTTTGTACGCTTTAAAAAATCAATGACCGGTTGATTTTTAAAGCCAGGATGCAATAAAGTCGGATCACCGGCTGGAACCAGGAATATAGCCGTATCGTTTTCCGAGTACCGGATGCCTGCAAGGCTATCGCCCAAATATTTCATCGCGGCATAACAGGTAGGAATTTTTGTATTGCTGGCCGGTACAAAATATTTATCAGCCTGGTAATTGTACCAGTATTTATTGGTAGCCGGTTCAAAAATGCTGATCCCAACATGTGCCGTGGCCATGGAAGAATCTTTGATTAAAATGTTCGCATACCGGGCAATTTTTCTTTGAATGGAGCAGGAAGAAAAAATAATGAATGACGTAAGAAGGAGGATACACAACGAACGGACCTTGGCACTGAACATTGAAATTTTTTTTATTAAAGATTCACTATTGTCCGGCGAAAAATAGGCAAATTTAATGAAACCCTTTGCTGTCAAGGACACGGTTCCCTCTCCGCGAGGAGTTCCCGAGCAAAGCGAAGAGAAGGAGCGCAGCTCGTAGGGTGAGGCGATTTAGGCTGGTAAAGAGTTTCATCTGTTTTACCGGACAATAATGTTACAGATTGATTATTCTCTTTTCAGCGGAACTTAGTAAGGTTGCTTCCAGGATGCGCATTATTTTTATTCCGTCTTCTCCCGGAACAGGATTGGGCGCCTGCTTTGTCAGGGTTTTATAAACGTCATCAAAATAGCCCATGTAATTACCCGGAGTGGATGTAAGCGCCTCACGGATAGTTTTTCCGTCTTTTTCAGTGACCAGTAATCCATCCGGTTCAGGCGGCGGCGGGCACCAGCTTTGTTGGGATGGAATAACGTCTTTCAATAGCTGCTGTTCCTGCGCATCGGAACGTTGTTGCAGGAAAGATCCTTTGGAACCATGAAAAATAAATTCGGCGACAGGTTGTTTTACAAAACAGGATCCTTTTAACCTTACCCGGAAGCTGGGATAATATAACAGGATCTCGAAATAATCATCCACCGGGCTGCCGTCCCGCATGGCCATTAAATCAGCGAATAACGCCTGCGGCCAACCGAATAACTGAAGCGACTGGTCTATCAAATGAGCGCCTAGATCATACGTAGTACCGGCGCCGGGTATTTTGGTTTCTTTATGCAGTTTTCCGCTCAGTTCTGGCCGGAAGCGGTCAAAGCGGATCTCCACTTCTTTTATTTCGCCCAGTAAATTCTTTTTCAATACTTCTTTCACCGCATTATAGTCCCCATCATAACGCCGGTTTTGATATACAAAAAGTGAAACATTTTTTTCCCGGGCAATCGCTGTTAATTCTTCGGCTTCCCGGGAGCTTACCGTAAATGGTTTTTCGACAATAACATTTTTCCCGTTCAGCATGGCCTGCCGGGCATAATCATAATGCGTTTGTACCGGTGTATTTACAATGATCAGTTCAATGGTTTTATCCCCCAGCAATTCATTTACAGAACGGTATAGTTTTGAATGCGGGTATTTTTTCCGCGACTCATCTTTACTTCTTTCCACTATGGCAGTCAGTTCAAAGCCAGGATGTGCTTCAATAAACGGCGCATGAAAGAGCTTGCCACTCATACCATAAGAACAGATGCCGGTCCTGATGATTGTACTCATAAAAAATGTAAAATTTAAAATAGTAAATGTAAAATGTAAAAGTAACTACAACCCGTAACTTAATCTTCAATTCATAGCGCAGACCCAACCCTTTTTCATTTTATATTTTACATTCTTCATTTTACATTTTACATTTTCACCCTCTCTCCTGCGCCCTTAACCAACGTTCGGGAATTTCATTACTGCTGGCCAGCAAATAGTCTTTATAACTGCAGGCAATAAAATTTTTGTCCGGCAACTGCATCCACCAGCGTCCTGTTTTTTTGCTTTGTAAAAAAATAGTCGCCACTTCAGCGAATGCGGTATGGTATTCATTAAATGAATCTTTTTCATCGAGCGTCGCTTCTCTTTTGCCCCGGCTTCTCCCATCAACCAGGTACCAAAGCATGTGAGAAATTTGTTTGGCGGTCATTTCTTCTTTATCCAATAGCGGGTCGTAGCCATAAATACCAACACTGCTCATATTCGGGCTCATACCGGCAAAGCGCATCAGGGTGCAGGCTTCTTCTCCACTCAGGCCATTGGGCGAAAACAAATTGGCCGGGGCATAGCTGTGAGCAATGGCGGAAATATCAAAGCTTAAGAAATTGCTGTTACGCAATACCGGTTCCATTTCTTCAATGTTTTCTTTAACATGCCCCACACGATAACAATCAAATCTCAGTTTATCCATAGTCTCCAGCATTCTCGGATGCACATAATAACTCTGGAAACCGATATGATTATAATGCCGGATATAATTGGGTTCGCCGGTAAGCATTTCCATCAAAAAGTTTTCATGACGGAAAGAAGAAGAGATGTTCAGGTCAATCAATGCATCAATACAGGAACCTTCAACGATTTTTTTATCATCCGCATATGCATTGTATTGAGTTAATGTAAGATCATGGCTGCCGCCGAGAATTACGACGGTCTTACCATCATTAATCAGGTCGCGGACGACGGTTTTCAACGCTGCATACGAGTCTGTGTAAAGCGATCCGGTTTTTATATTACCAATATCCGCCAGTTTTACATCGCTGTGCCAATAGTTTAGGGAATAAAAATGACGCCGTATAATATCAGCTGCTTTTGACTGTCCGTGTATCAGCCCGCTGCCGCGCTGTTCGCCGCAACCTACCAATACAATCTGCGCCTCGTCGAGGTCAGGAAAATCCTCCTCATCATTATATATATTAATTACATTCCCAACCTGGCCATCTTTATAACCCTCATCAAAATTCAGCTCATGGTTATTGATCGGCAATAAAAAATCAGAAATATTGAGATAGTCGGACATGAAGCTGGGATTTACAGGCAAACTAAAGAAAACATAGCTTGCAAAACCGTATTACATTATGGCCGTACAGTAGTAAACCTCTTTTAAAAATAAAAATTGAAGTGGCGAGTTGTACTAAGGCAGTCAATTTTCAAACCCCTATTTTCCCTCTTTTTATCTCTTAGCCCTTCT
>JAOQAL010000750.1 GCA_025963615.1 Chitinophagaceae bacterium
AACTGCAAATGACAGGATTAATTTAGCAGAGTCGGAACAGCTGCCCATAATTTCTGCGAGTGGAATGTATTCGTATGCGAATCCGATTTCAGAAATAGGAATCCCTTCCGGGAATGGCATTAGTAAATTAAAAAAAATTGCACCAGCGAACAGTATCCGGACAGGGCTGAATGCCAATTACGTACTATATGATTTTGGGCGAATCAAAGCCAACGTGGACCGGGCAAGACTGGACCTTCAATTTGCGAAAGATAATATAAATTATAACAAGTCGCAGATGGCTTACCTGGTATCTGTCATTTACTATCAGATTATTTACTTAAGGAAATCCATCGCCATACAGGACAGCGTAATTAATTTTTTGGATGCTAATAAAAGCGATACCAAAATCAAATTGTCGCACGGAGATGCCCTTATTTATGATGTACTTTCCATACAATCACAAATTGACCTGGAACACAATCGGAAAATCGATCTCGAAAACTCTCTCTACAAACAATATAATCTTCTGGAATATACTACCGGCAAACGACAAACAGACCAAAGCGTTACGTTTGACTTTTTATTCATTTCAGACTCATTAAACGTTCAAACATATCTGACGAATGCTCAAACCAATAATTGGGATTTCAAATTGTCCAACGACAAAATTCAGCAGTCGGAAGCCGATTTGAAAATCAGCCGTACGCTTGGAAAACCATCTGTTTCACTGAGTTCCGGAACAGGATATGCTAACGGTTACCTTCCAAACCTGAATACATTTACATACAATTATACTGCCGGTGTATCCCTGATTATTCCATTATATATGGGCGGCAGGGCGCGTAAACAGGTAATGGTTTCGCAAAGTGAATTAAGGCAGGCAGAACTTGGCTATGAAACATTGACCAGCAGTTACCGGAAAGACATCTGCCAGGCATTAACGGACCAAAAAAGCAACTCACAAAGCCTGCTTAATGCAAGAGAACAGGTGGCGGTGGCTAAAGAAGCGCAAAGATTGTCTCAGAGCCGTTATAAAAATGGCATAGGCACAAATCTTGAACTTACAAATGCGAGCACGAATGTTCAGCGCGCTGAGCTGAGCATTTTACAATATGAGTTTCAACTTTGTCTTGCTAATCTCGAGCTGGCAAGGCTAACAGGAATTGTATACTGGTAAATCTCCATAGGTTCTTCCAGATTCATCCATATTGTCAATCTACTTAAGTGCCAGAATGGCAAAGGCATGCTATAACTTTAACTATTAAAAACATGAAACATGAAGGACATGTCAATCTGGAGTAATTTCCTGGTAGCTGCATTAGGAGTGTACCGACCGCTTAAAAACTGGACAGTTTGCTAAAGGCAGTTTAGTCTTTTTTATTTTTGCCCCGAATAATAACCGGCGAATTAACATACTAATCTGTTACTAATTTCTCAACAATCCGCAATTACCAATGCTTTTCACTTTCTGTATCGGAAAGTAACCTAGGCAAAGCAAACATTTAACATCATTCATAAAACAACATGAAAGCCTTTTAAATAGGGCTCAATACAATTCAGTTTTTCCTCCAAAAGTGTGTACTATCGAAATAAATGTCCCTCACCTGTCCCTGGTTTGTTTTGATCCGTACGATATCATAATGTTTAGACGACCTGAACTTATGGGTTCTCCTCACCAGCGAATAGCCCGGATAGTTAATCGATAACCATTTGTATTCCGCATCCAACACTTCTCTTTCACTTTGCATCATGATGACAATTGGATTACTAAAAGAAGTTCCACCTTTCAGTGCATCGGCATGTGCTACTGTAGGTAAATCGCGTTTGGGCCCTGTTTTTTTAGGGGTTGAACAGGCTCCAAGGAGCATAATAACTACAAACAAAGCGTTGACTGTTTTCATAAAATATATATTTACGTTGTCGTCGATGCTCAACCGGCGTGTTCCTTCAATATAATTAATTCACACCAACAACCGAATTTATAAAATTTGCAAATGGCAAAGAACGATTTCCTCGGGTCGGTTTATATATTCATTACTGAATATAAGGGTCTGACTTGTTGAAGAACAAGAGCGAATATTACGGACAGAGCCAGGGTAATTTTATGTACCGTTTGCCTTTTAATATAGCAGGGATTTACATCCAATAAATATTTTTTAGTTGAGGGCTGTCCGCAGGCCTCTGTTATTCACCCTGAAAAATTTGTCTCCTTCCACTAATAATCCCTGTGCATTACCTGCGTGCCAGTTCGTGTTTATATCCCATAATTTGCCATCATAAAATGAGCTTACCAGGTAGCGGATAGTATGGCCAACGATAATTTTCTCCGCTTTATAGCGGGCCAGCGTTGATATCACAAGATTCTGCATCGCCGGCGGCTCGTCAAAGTAGCCCCTGTACCAGAATGGGGAGTTGGCATTAAAAAAATCCGAAAAATAATCCGGCAAATCAGACTTCCATTTTGCATACCAGGGCCTTACCATTTCATTGATAGACTCCAGCGATAATTTCCGGTTCAATATTTCCCAGGATATGCCTGCATGCATAACAAGAAATCGCCCCGTCCTTTCGACGATATTTTTACTTCTCAGCCACCGGCCCAGCTCTGTATCTTCATCGAAGAGTTGCATATAATCCTTACCTAACAGTCTTGCATGATCGAAATAAGCCGGCTGCACATAGCGAAGGTCTCCGGACAAATTCATAATCTCATGATTCCCCAGTAGCACATGCACCGAACCGCCTTTCGCTCCTGCTGCCGATTCCAGCTTGTATAACAACCATAACTGTTGAGTAACCGCAAAGCCGCGGTCAAACAGGTCGCCGCAGATCACCAGTTCACCGGTACCAAATATCCAGTTATAACTTTCATCCATGATCTTATTCGCTATCAGCATTTGGCGGAGTAGTTCAAACTCCCCTTCGATATCAGAAAGGAACAATATGGTATCTGCAGATTTTGATATGACTGAATCATTATTAATTTTCTTCAGGGCCACCGTAAAATTCCATGATTCATTTCCCGGAAAATTGACCTGTACCGTATGTTTCTCTTTTTCGGAAAGGGGAAAAGACTCAATGTTGACAGCCGGTGAATCCAGTGTCGCAACAATAATTTTTTTCCGCTTATAAAACACGTAAGGTTGCGCTGTCATTTGTTGAACAAGCACGATTAATACTGTAGCAACCAGGATTCGTTTCATTAGTAAACATTTTTTGTCAGGACCTCACCAACTCTAAAACTATGATGTATTAAGGTAACTAAATGCTACCACATAATTCTGTTCGAATTCTGAGTTTGTATTGATTGTTGATAGAGAAATCCCCCGCTGCAAGTAGTCTTCAGGTTCACCTAATCGGTATTAAATCAATAAGTGTAAACTCCTATATCTTAAAACATATTTTACGGAGTTTGCGACGACCAATCCCGATGGATGCAGTTTCAGCGCTTTCCTTTTATTTTGTGTAGCTTTCTTTCACATTTATTAACCATTTTGTAATCACTGGTACTAATTTTTAAAAGCAAAATTGCGTTCAAAAATGTCGAAATGATGGGTTGCAATGACAGGCAAGAACTTTTGTTGTTAATTGTTAAAAATCATGCTAAAGAATTATTTGTTAATTGCTTTTCGCAACTTTAGTAAAGATCGGTTTAGTGCACTAATCGCTAGTATATTCAGGTATTGCATGTCCGATTAGACTGTGCGAAGAGGTAAATGCGTTTATATTTTTATTGAGTTTCCGTTCACATAAGAATTTATTCTTAACTGCGTATTGTATTTTTATTACATTTATACCCTGTTATTGTTATTGCTCTCTATGCCTATATCGTCTACCTATAGTGATGAATTTTTGCTTCAGTTGATGAGCGATATGTGTCGGATCTGTTAAATTGACAAAAAAAACAGATGAAAAAGTTGAAATTCATTACCTGGTTTTTGTTTTATTTATTTTTAAACATATTTGCCTGTCATGGCTTTGCGCAACAGGACTCTGCAAAACAAAAATCATGGGATGCCAACCAGCCTTTATTGCCCGCGAATTCAGCATGGGCTATTGACAGATTTCATCAAAAGTTAGATTCGCAAAAGGTTAATAATTACAACCTGGTTTTTATTGGTAATTCGATTACGCAGACCCTGGGAGACATCGGGGGGAAATATGATTCGCTCAAATTAATATGGCAAAGGCATTTCGCTCCGCGGAAAGCTATTAATCTCGGCTTCAACGGCTTTCGGACGGAGGGAATTCTTTGGCTATTACAAAATGGATTATTGAGTTTTCGCAAACCACCAAAACTTTTTGTATTGCTGATTGGTACTAATAATGCGGACAGCCGGAATTTTCCCTTTGTTCATTCTGCTGAACAGATATTTTCAGGCACAAAAGCTATCGTTGACTTTATCCGTAAAAAATATCCTGCATCCAATGTGCTAGTCCTGCGGATATTTCCCAAAGGTTCGGACGATCAAAGAAGCGAGGCTACTTCTCCGCCTATATTTTCATTTTCTTCTTCTGATGTGGAGATTGCGAAGCGAGCCGGAGAATTAACATCAAAACTGGCTGACGGCAAACACGTTTTCTGGCTCGATCTCAGCCGTGTCTTTCTGCGTTCCGACAATAAAATAAATACCGCCTTGATGCCTGACCTGCTCCATCCCAATTACGCGGGTGCTAAAGCCTGGGTGAACGCCATGGAGCCGACCTTAGCGAGGCTTATGGGAGACAAGCCAATTCTGGATACAGATATAGTTATCGTTGACAAAAAACTTACTACTGGTTGGATGAGATATGAGAATCTGAGGACTTCATCACCGGCCAATAATTTTTTGAAAACACTGAACGGAAAAATCGGGATGCTGCTGTGTAAATATGAAGGTAATCTGCCTGTTGAAAGAAATTGTTTTAAAGGAAACAAAATAAAGATTGGGCATTGCGAATTTTCCTGTGAAACCCCAGCCTTTTAATTTTAATGCGTCAGACTGAAGAAAGGATCAAAAAAATGAGCGAAAAACAAAATTTAAGGGAAGAAAAACATGAAAAGGAAAATGTGAATGAGCCTTTTCCTAAGGATAGCCAGGCACCGCAACCACCAACTGAAAACTCACGACCAGCAACTGAAAACATGGAAGTACACCACCACTCACACCCCGATAACCATCTGGGCGGAAAGAAGAACTGGAAATCTTATTTCTGGGAATTTTTAATGCTGTTCCTCGCAGTATTCTGTGGCTTTTTAGCAGAATATCAGTTAGAGCACGTCATAGAGCATCAGCGGGAAAAACAATTCATGCAATCAATGCTGAAGGACCTGTCAGCAGACATACTCACGATCAATAACGGCACCCCATTCCGACTTGACAGGATAAGCGCTATTGATTCTGTGTTTATATTCTTTCATGAACATCCCGATGCAAAAATAATTTCCGGGAAACTTTTCAAAACGATAAGAAGAACCAATTGGGATAGCCGGTTTTCCCGGAATACGATTACGATTAACCAGCTGAAGAATGCAGGCGGAATGCGATTGGTTCGAAACAAAGAAGTCGCCGATTCGATCTCCTATTATGACCTGCGCTGTGAATTGATAAGTGTATATTATGATTTCTATAATATAAATGCGCAGGTTGGGACGCGGCAGTTTGAAAAATTATTCACTGCAGTGGACCTGCTGCCTTTGTATATTGCCAATCCGACTGGGGCCATTGTATCAAATATCCCGGATTCCCTAATCATAAGGATCAATACGGGTGAACTGAATGAGCAATTGAATTTTATGATGCAGGAAAAAGCTTATACAAGACAGGCAATGGACAGGTACGATGATTTAAAACGCCGGGCAGAAAGGCTGATGGAGTTAATCAAAAAAGAATACCACCTGGAATGAGCGAAGAACAAAACATACCGGAAGAGAAGTTCTAAGAAAGAATTCCAAATCCGAAAATGTAAAGGAACATTTTCCTGAAAACAGTCAAGGTGCAATATAAGAGCATTTGCATTTATGTCAGTGAGGCTTGTCAATTCCATTATGCTCGCCTGTTTAATCACCCTTTATTGCTGGTCATTTTGGTGGTAGAGGCTCTTAGTTATCTTTTTTACAGTAAATAAGTGATAAAATATCCGTTTTAGTGTACGCTTTATCAGTTTTACAGTTTTTTACTAAAATAAAAATCAACCTTAGGATTCATTCCACCCCTTGTCATAGTCTATTTTTTGTGCAAAATTTAGACCCTTAGCGAGCCACGGAAGGCCCTGGCGGCATAATAAGATTCCGCACCGTTGTGATACACGAAGACATGGTCGTAGCGGCGATCACAAAAAAGGGCACCGCGTAGGTTTCTAATGTCAGAAGGTGTTTTCACCCAGCTCGACGTTTTCGTATCGAAATCTCCAAGTTCCTGCAATTTCCGATATTGTTCTTCCGTTAAAACCTCAATGCCCATGGCGGCTGCCATATCAATAGCGTTATTTTCCGGTTTATGTTCTTTCCTTGACTCCAGCGCCTCACCGTCGTAACAAACACTTCTGCGGCCCTTAGGACTTTCCGCTGAACAATCATAAAAAATGTATTCGCCCGTCTTTTTATCATGACCAACAACATCCGGTTCCCCGCCAGTTCTTTCCATTTCATTGATCGACCACAGTTTTTCAGTATTTGCTTCCAGCTTTGCTTGTACTTTAGCCCATTCAAGATCTTTATGGCGGTTCCTATTTTTCTCAAAACGGGCTTTCAATGTGCTGAGTAGTTGTTCACGTTGTTCTGATGACAACTTCTTTTTATTGTTATTGATTTTGCTCATGCTATTCATTTATTGATTAACTGAAATGATTTTTCTATCCGCAGGTCTGAAATACCACGATACCAAAGTCAGGATTAGAAGTAACAACGGAGGAAATATTTCCTTTGGTTGTTCTGGCAAAACATTGATGAATGTTAAACGGGCCAACATCAAAGCCTCCTTTTTTTAGGTGAGAAATAATTTGGTTTTTAGCAAAAGAAGAAAAATGC
This sequence comes from Chitinophagaceae bacterium, assembly GCA_025963615.1. Classification (GTDB taxonomy): domain Bacteria; phylum Bacteroidota; class Bacteroidia; order Chitinophagales; family Chitinophagaceae; genus JAFDYH01. Next base: position 6,992 of record JAOQAL010000750.1, read on the forward strand.
ATTTTCCTCAGTCCGTTAGAATCTAGCTAGTTGCCAATGGATTATCGTTTAAAGGTATAGTTACGTCAGGGGTCTTTATTAAAAAACTTCGATTGGATTTTCATGTCTAATTATAAGCTCCGGGTTTTTTGGGCATCTAAAAGTATAATTTCTAAAGACTTAAGGCAATAAAATATTCCTGAAATGAAAGATTAGCTCCTCTCTTTTCATATCTTTCTGCTGCAAATGAACTCAATGCTCCAATCGCGCCAGCTTGCTGCTATCGGGTTCACCGATATTGTCGGGTATACGGCGTTGATGGGAAGCAATGAATAAATAGAAAGGGTTGCCCGGTGAGATGCGTGCTTTTACTTCTTGTTGCGTAGCGTTAAAAGAGAAATAATTATCTATCAATAAAATTTTTGCTTCAAACCAAAACGAAATGAACAAGGATCTGCAAGCCATACTAAATATTATTCAGCAATCCGAACATCTTAGCGTTGACGAAAAAAATACGATCTCCAAATCGTTAAAAGATGCCAACAAAGAATTAGAAATAACCAGCTTTAAACTCGACAGAACAGAAGAGGTAAAACGTACTACGGCTATTCTATTAGAAGAAACCATTGAAGAACTGGAACAAAAAAGAAAAGCAGTAGAAGCGCAAAACAAGAAACTGGAAATTGAAACTTCACTGGAAAGGGTAAGAACCGTGGCGATGGGTATGCGAAAAGCCGGTGACCTGTTAGATATTTGTCAGACACTTTTTGCAGAATTGCATACGCTTGGGTTCGGTGAGTTGAGGAATGCCATGATCAACATCTTTGACAACGATTTAATTTCCTTTCTGAATTATGATTATTCAGATGACGCCGGCAAAACAATCACCACCCATTATTATGATAGCCATCCTGTAATTAAAAAACAGATCGAGGAGATCAGAAGTTCCCATCATGCGTTTTCAGAAACAGTTTTCTCGGGTAAAGACCTGGATGACTGGAGGTCTTTCAGAAAAGAAAAAGGAGAAAAAGATGATCCTAAAATGGATGATGTCCGCGAACTCTTCTATTATTTCTATTCTATAGGAACCGGAGCTATCGGTATTTCAACCTACCGTTCTATTACAGCCGAAAAACTAAATGTGCTGAAACGGTTCCGGAACGTATTTGATTTGGCCTATCGCAGGTTCATCGATATTGAACAGGCCGAAGCCCAGGCAAGGGAGGCAAAGATCGAAGCAGCATTGGAAAGGGCCCGTACACAGAGTATGCTCATGCAACATTCTAATGAGCTGAATGATACATTACAGGTTTTTCATCAACAACTTCAATTGTTTGGTATTAATTCGGATTTTTCTTTTTTATGGTTGCCCGATGAAGCCAATGATAAACATGTTTTCTGGGCTACCTGGGCAGAAGAGAAAAACAACTCAACGATTTTAAAGAGCAAAGCGCTGGCTTATCCGCTTGACAGAAACGAACCTTACACAGCTGAATGTTTAGCGGTGTGGAAAAGCGGTGAACTGGTTCATACATACAAAGTGCCTCCTGCCGAAGTTAAAAACTATTTCGCTGCCTGGGAGGAATTGCTCAGTGGTGCTGAAAAATTGAAGGCGGAGTTTTTTCCCGGTGGTCTTGATTATGTGGAAGCATACATGAAATATGGTTGTTTCGGTATTGTCATAAGCAGGTTGCTTACGGAAGATGAGAAACAGATCCTTCGTCGCTTTACCGTAGAATTTGAAAGAGCCTATACCCGGTTTCTTGATCTGCAGAAAGCTGAAGCACAGACAAGAGAAGCACAGATAGAAGCTGCATTGGAAAAAGTTCGTGGCAGGGCTATGGCTATGCACAAAAGCGATGAATTGCTCGATGCCGGCGAGCTATTATACAGAGAGCTCTCCAGGTTAGGAATTGTAAGTGTGACTTGTGGATATGTGCTTATGGATGATGAAGAAAAAATCGGATGGATTTACGCGGCAAGCCCTGCTGATGGCACCATCCTTCCTAAACCGACGGGTCTTCCCCATAGTTCGAAGGTGATGGGTTCAATAAAGGCAAGTTGGAAAAGACAGGAACGGTTTCATGTAGTAGAGCTGGACCAGCAGGCTACTATAGAGCATCATACTTATTTAGCAAAAAACAGTATTGATTTTCTTTTCACTCTTGAAGAGTTCCTTTCTATTTTACCTGAAAGGGCCGTGTTACATTCATTCAATTTCAAGCAGGGATATTTATTGGTTGTGGGCGGCGTGCGGTTAACTTCTGCCCAGGAAGAAATGGTAGTGCGTTTTACAAAAGTGTTTGAGATGACTTACCGCCGTTTTCTCGATTTGCAGCAGGCAGAAGCACAGGCAAGGGAAGCAAAGATAGAAGCTGCATTAGAAAAAGTAAGAAGCAGAACAATGGCTATGCAGCGAAGTGAAGAATTGGGAGAAGTTGCTACCTTATTATTTAAACAGGTTGGTGAGTTGGGTATTAAAGCCTGGTCAACAGGTTTTAATATCTGGAAAGAAGGTAATACATCTTATATCGACTGGATGTCAAGTCCCTTAGGCGGCTTCCTGGAACCTTACACCTTGGACCTTACCACTCATTCTGTCTTCAAAGAGATAAGTGAGGCCAGGAAAAGGGGTGAAGATTTCTTTGTGTCCGATATAGAAGGAGAGCAACTTGTAGAAACCTATGAATTGTTGAGTAGCTATGGCGATAAAGAACAATTTAAAAAAATTCTGGAATCCGGATTTCAATTTCCCACACGTCAAATTAACCATTATGTATTTGGTGCCCAGGTAAGCCTGTTATTCATAACCTATAAGCCTTGTCCGGAAGCATGGGATGTTTTCAAACGCTTCGGAAAGGTTTTTGAACAAACCTATACCCGATTCCTTGATCTTAAAAGAGCAGAAGCACAAGCTAGAGAATCTCAAATAGAAACAGCATTGGAAAGAGTGCGAAGCCGTTCCATGGCAATGCAAAAAAGCGACGAGCTGAGGGATGTTATCCAGGTGATATATGAACAATTGGTCCAACTAGGGTTTAAAAATTATAATGCAGGCTTCGTCATGGATTACAGGGAAAGTGATGACTGGAACCTTTGGATGGCCGATACTTACCTTGCATATCCAGCCAATGTACATATACCTTACCTGGATCATCCACAGGCTAACGCTTTCAAAGAAGCAAAAGAAAAGGGATTTGATTTTTATACTTCCCGCTTAACTTTCGATGAAAAAAACAGATGGTTTAAACTTATTTTTGAATATCTACCCGGGATGACGGAGGAAATTAAAGAAGCATTGCTTGATGGTCCAGGGCTTACAACTTCCTGTGTGTTCATGAAGAATGTTGCCTTATTTATCCTTAATCTTGCTGGTATTCCCTTTTCAGATTCAGAGAACGTTATACTCAAACGCTTTGGTAAGGTGTTCGAACAAACCTATACCCGGTTCAATGATTTAAAACAGGCAGAAGCGCAGGCAAGAGAAGCTGTTAAGCAGGCATCGGTTGACAGGATTCGTGCAGAAATAGCTTCGATGCGTACAACAAATGACCTGGAAAGAATCCAGCCATTGATCTGGAATGAATTAACAACACTCGGTGTTCCTTTTACACGCTGTGGTGTTTTTATTATGGATGAAGAGCATGAACAGGTACATACTTTTTTATCTACACCGGAAGGAAAAGCCATTGCAACACTTCATGTGCCTTTTGAATTCAATCTCTCCATCATTACCAACGGAGTACTCTATTGGGGCAAAAAGAAGATATATAAGGAACATTGGGATGCAGCTGCCTTTACCAAAGCCTGGATCAAATTGTCTTCATTGCGGGAAACTTCCATCGATTCACCGCAGGCTGAGCATCCCCCGGAAAGCCTTTATTTACAACTGCTGCCGTTTTTACAGGGCATGTTGTATGTAGGGAGTGATGCACCATTGAATGATGAGGAGTTACAGTTAGTACAAAACCTCGCTGATGCCTTCTCCACGGCCTATGCCCGTTATGAAGATTTCAACAAGCTTGAATCCGCCAAAGCGCAAATTGAAAAAACCCTGGTTGATCTGAAACAGGCACAGGCGCAATTAGTGCAAGCTGAAAAAATGGCTTCGCTGGGTGAACTCACTGCAGGCATTGCACACGAGATACAAAACCCGTTGAACTTCGTGAATAATTTTTCTGAAGTGAATAAAGAATTGCTTGCAGAATTAAATGAAGAAATTGAAAAAGGAAATTATGCGGAAGTAAAAAATATTGCAAAAGATGTTGCAGGCAATGAGGAAAAAATAAGCCATCACGGCAAACGTGCCGATGCGATAGTAAAAGGTATGCTACAGCATAGCCGCAGCAGCAATGCAACAAAAGAACCAACAGATATTAACAAACTGGCTGATGAATATTTAAGATTAGCCTATCATGGGTTACGTGCAAAAGATAAATCTTTCAACACAACATTAAAAACTGATTATGATGAAACGATTGGCAACATCTATATTATTCCCCAGGATATTGGCCGCGTCGTTCTTAATTTAATTAACAATGCATTTTATACCGTAAATGAAAAGAATGTTTCGACCCTTCGACAAGCGCAAGGTTTGGCGACAAAGGAACAGAAGTATGACCCCACGGTTTCTATAAGCACAAAAAAGGTGGGCGATACAGTCGAAATATCTGTGAAAGACAATGGCAATGGTATTCCGCAAAAAGTCGTTGATAAAATCTTTCAACCTTTCTTTACGACAAAACCTACAGGACAAGGGACAGGATTGGGATTATCATTGGCATATGATATTGTAAAGTCACACGGCGGGGAATTGAAAGTGGAAACCAAAGGCGGTGAAAGTGCAGAATTTATTATTTGTCTGCCGGCCTGACCCGGTTTATGTTAACTTTTCACAGCCGACTGGTGTTGAAATGGACGGCAAAGATTTTGACCCAATCCTTTTCTTAATTGAAGAAGCGAAGAAAAAGGGTTAACGGCTCGCGTCAACAGATCATGAAATGGAAATTTCAATTCGGTAAACCACCCGTTTAGCCAAGCTAAAGACTTGCGGAATATGGGAACGCACCTATAGACAGTCGCCAGCTGTATTCAACATACACGAAGTAAAAGCAGTATGAATTTCTGATACAAGAACGATAAATCCTTTGATAGAAAACGGGGCCATATACAAATCCTCCTGGCTTGTATTAGGTACCAACATCAAACGAAAATTATCAACGATCACCAGTTGGTTTCAACGATTGAGAGAGAAAATGGAGCCAACCTTTTTATAAAATCTATTAAAATACCTTACCTTCAGAATCCACAATAATCAGATATCACCTTGTCCATAGAATGAAAATGAATTATTATCATTATGGAAATCTGTGTCTGGCTTAATCGAACTACCGCAACACCTGCTTTCATCAGGAGTATTTTTAACACTAAAGATTTGCACAAAAATTATATTTTTTAAATTGGAAAAGGAATGTTGGCATGAAATTGAGCAGGGCGATATAGCTGCCTATTCTGCAACATATATTTTTTACTATAAAAAAATGCATAATTATGGTAGAAAATTTACAGACAATACTGCTTTGATCGAAGATGCGATTCAGACGGTTTTCATAACGCTTTGGAATAACAGGGAAAACCTGGCTACTATTCATTCGCCCCGCAGCTATCTCTTTTATTCTTTCCGGAACTATATATTTAAGGAGAAAAAAAAACTGCAAAAAACATTTTTCCAGCCGGAGGAGCTGGAGTTCGGGATTGATAATTTCATTGTTGACAAAGAAACCCATGCCGTCTTAAGCCATCGTTTGAAAATAGCGCTAACAAGTCTTACCTCCCGCCAAAGGGAAGCTGTCTATCTGCGGTTTTATGAAGCGCTATCTTATGAAGAGACCGCGGAGGTTATGAAGAGTACCGTGAAATCGACCTACAAATTAGTTGCACGCTCCTTATTGAAGTTAAAAGAGGTGTTTCCCAAAAAGAATAGCAGATAGCTTTTCAAAATAGAATTGACATACCATCGGGCCTGGCAAGGATGGTTGAAATTAATTGGGTATCACTCCTTAATGAAAAGCTGCATTTGCTCCAAATAGCTCTTCAGCCAACGTCCCGCCACATTGCCAGCTGAAATGGTAGCTTGATTTAATCCCATAGCATTTTCTTTAATCGTGAATAGCAAAATTTTCAACCCAGACTAATCAAATGTCCTCACTGACCAGCCACTTTTGTCTTTTTAAAATATTTTTTTCGTAAATGGGGTAAAACTTATTTTTTGAGACTCTTATTCTAAATGGGATTGTACTGCTTTACCCATTATTCGAACAATTGGTTGATGTAAATTTTTAATTGCTAAAACTCTCTTATGATGAAAATTACCTTGATTTTCAGGGCGATATTGCCTTTTATCTTATTTGCGGTCCCGCATATAAACAGCGCGCAAACTCCAATAACTTATTATTCAAGCGAGCAAACTCAAAAAATTGACCTTGTCCAGGCGTTGACAAAAATTAGTGAGCAATTTAAGGTGCAGTTTATTTATGAAAAATCATTGCTCGATGGGAAGACCACGATTTATAAAGAAGAAAATAATAAACAGAAGCCCCTGGAGGAAATATTAAAAGCCATACTGTATCATAATGACCTCGTGTTTCTCTATGTAAAGAAAAATTATTACACGATCGTTGCTAAAAACCAGCTTAATGAAGCCGCAATCCGGTCAGAGGGTGCTTCATCAAATCAACAGGGCAATGATATTACCGGCACCGATCATCTTACCGCTTCTGTAAAAAATAAAATAATCGATAAAACCATAAAAGGTCGGGTAACAAATAATGCCGGGAACCCCATGACGGGTGTGAGTGTGAAAGTGAAAGGAACAACGGCAGGCACTACTACCAATGCAAATGGCGAATTCACGCTCAGTGCGCCTGATGACGGCATCCTGGTATTTAGCAATATCGGATTTGCTACACAGGAAATTACGATCAGTGGATTAAGCATAGTGAATGTGAAATTAATAGAAGAATCAACTGCATTAAATGAAGTATTGGTTACCGGCTATTCCAGCCAGCGAAAAAAAGATATTACGGGTTCTGTGGCGGTGGTGGATGTAAATGCAATGAAATCCATCCCAACAGGTTCTGCCGCGCAGGCCCTTCAGGGGCAGGCTTCTGGTGTTACAGTGATTAGCTCGGGCGCGCCCGGCGGTCGGAATGATATCTTTATCCGGGGCGTAACTTCATTTGGGAATTCTCAGCCTTTAATTATTATAGATGGCTTGCAAGGTAGCTTAACAGATTTGAATATAAATGATATAGCGTCGATGCAGGTATTAAAAGATGCAGGAGCTGCTTCGATATATGGTGTTCGGGGTTCTAATGGGGTAATCGTGGGTACCACAAAAAAGGGAAAGTCAGGCAAGCCAACGATTTCCCTTGATTCCTATTTTGGTGTTCAGAACCCCGTCAAAGGCAATGTATTTAATTTATTAAACTCGCAGGACTATGCCACACTTTTTAAGCAGGTAAATCCAGGAACTATTTTATTTGCTAACGGAGTGCCAGATTATACCTACGCGGGACCTTCTGCGGCCGGTACCGCCATGGCTGGAGATCCGGCAGTGGATCCTTTGATGTATAATTTTGATGCTTCTAATCCAGAAAATGATTATTTAATTCAAAAATTAAATAAGACCGGTACCGACTGGTTCCACGAAGTTTTCAGGCCGGCAGCCATGCAGAGTCATACCGTTACTGCAAGTGGCGGAACAGACAGATCGAACTATTTGTTTTCATTGGGTTATCTGAACCAACAAGGGACCTTAATGAACACCTATTTAAAAAGATATTCTGCCCGTGTAAATACAGAGTTTAAGATTGGTAAGAATATCAAAGTCGGGGAAAATCTGTATTTATTTTTCAAGCAAAACCCGGGTTTCAGTAATCAACAGGAAGGGAATGCGGTTTCGTTAGCTTACCGTACCCTGCCCATCATTCCGGTTTATGATATAATGGGAAATTATGGTGGCACCTGGTTAGGGCCGGATCTGGGTACGGTGGCAAATGCAGTAGCGGTCCAACGTCGCACAGCCAACAATAAAAATAACTATTACGATATAATTGGTAATGTATACCTGGAAGTAGGATTTCTTAAAAACTTTACTGCACGTAGCAGTTTTGGAGGTACCGTTGATCATCAGAGCACCCATAATTTTACTTATAATAAGTATAACGATAAGGAATCCCATGCCAGCCAGAATAGCTATAATGAGAACTCCTATTTTAATAGCAGCTATACCTGGACAAATACTTTAAATTATAGCAAGATTTTCGGCAATCACAATTTAAAGGTAATAGCGGGATCAGAAGCAATACAAAATTATGGCGAAGCATTGGGAGGTAGTTCTAACGGTTTTTTTTCCACAGACCCTACTTATTTTTTTTTGAACAACGGCACAACGAATGTTACGAATTATAGTAGTGC